>CALIJH010000070.1 GCA_938017765.1 uncultured Leptotrichia sp. | reverse complement strand
TATTATTTATAACTGCCCATTTCCTCCAATTCTTTTAATAATAGTTCTTTATCAATCGGTTTTCCTATAAATACTGTATTATTTTCAGCTTCTCCTTCTGAAAAGGAAATATTGTAGCCCGTATCTACCACATCAATATGCATATTATAATCAGGACCTTTAAATACTCCCTTCGCTCTGTTTATATCTCCATAATATCCTAAAATCAGTTTATCCAGAAAAAACGTAAGAACGGCAGGATTTTCGGCATAAGCACCTTTATAAGTAACATTTGTCATTTTATTTTTTACATCTATCAAATCGGTATTTTCAATTTTTACAAGCTCCCCACTGAAAAGACTGTTCCAATAATCCATATCCTGATTATGATAATCCGCTATATGAATATCGGCATGAGGATTTATTTTTTTTATGTCCTCATAAATTATATTCAACTCATCATCTGCCATATTTTCCACTTTTGATAACTGAATATGAGCCGCCATTTGTACTTGGTCCATAAATACTTCCTCATATTTATTTTTATACTTAAAATATGTTCCCGCATCTATTATTGTTACAGGAGGAAGCACCTGTATTCTTTCATATTCTACATTTTTTACATTATTTAAAATATTACTTAAAACTGCTATTCCCGACGGTTCAACTATTAAAAAATCAGGATTCAGAGTATTATCTATAACGAGTAGGGATGACATAAAATCAGCTTTTGTGCTGCAACAGGCACAACCGCTCGTCAATTCCCACACGTTGAGTTCTATCTCCTTTTCTTCCGTCTCATTGTTATTTTTCAATATTTCACTGTCGATATTTACATCTCCGAACTCATTTTCAAATATGACATATTCTCTTTTCGTACTTTTTACCATTTCTTTAATAAATGTCGTTTTTCCTGCTCCAAGAAAACCTGAAATAACAAGTATTTTCATATTTCCTGCTCCTTTCATTTATCAAAAAAGTAATGTATATTTAAATATAGTAAAACCGCTTTAAAATGAAACTAAAAAATTTCAGTTACTTCATTTCTATAAGAATTTATCAGTCCGATATTACAGGGATTTTACTATAATATGAATAAAACAGGGCTGCCTAAAATTAAAAAATATTATTTTCAGTATAATCTCAATTAACTTATGCTTATTTTCTAATTTTAAGACAGCCCTTTCAATATATTTTTATTATTTTACTTATTTATTTACTCTTTCAGAAGTCATATATACTACAGGCTTAATTACTCCGTCTTCTTTTGTTCTCATTAATTCCAGTGCTTTTTCAACATTTTCAAATCCGTCAAATCTGTGAGTAATCAGTAAGCTTGGGTCCAATTTGCCGAATTCTATCAATCTTGCCAGTTTTTCAAGTCTTAATCTACCTCCCGGCATTAGTCCTCCGTAAATTCTCTTATGTCCCATTCCAGCTCCCCATTCTACCCTTGGGATTTGTATGAAATCTCCACTTCCTAAGTAGTTTACGTTTCCTAAACGTCCACCCGGTTTCAGTATTTTCATAGCTGTAGCAAACAATCTCTGGTCTCCTCCTGCTATCAGCACTCTATCCACACCTTTTCCACCAGTCAGTTCCATAATCTGGTCTTCTGTCGGTGCAACTTTAAAGTCAACTATATCCGTAGCTCCGTAAGCTTTAGCTATAGGAATTACTTGAGGTCTTGAATCAACAGCTATTATTCTTCCTGCACCTTTCAATGCCGCAGCTGCAACTCCCATAAGTCCGACAGGTCCTAATCCGAATACTGCTACCACATCACCGAACTGTACATCTGCCAATTCTGCACTGTGGAACCCTGTAGGAACCATATCACTCAGCATACATGCTGTTCCATAGTCCATTCCTTTAGGCATTAATGCCAAATTTCCGTCAGCATCATTGACATGGAAATATTCACCGAAAACTCCGTCTTTTACGTTTGAGAATTTCCAACCTGCCAGCATTCCTCCACCATGCATAGGAAATCCTGCCTGTGCTTCAACTGAATTCCAATCCGGAGTTATTGCTGCGACCAATATTTTATCTCCAACTTTGAAATCTTTAACGAGAGACCCTACTTCCACTACTTCTCCGCAAGCCTCGTGCCCTAAAACCATATCAAATCTTTCTCCGACTCCGCCTTCGTATACTGTGTGTATATCTGAAGTACATGGAGCCAATGCTAACGGTTTTATAATTGCATCTGTCGGCCCGCATTCAGGTCTGTCTTTTGTAATCCAACCTACTTCTCCTATTTTTTTCATTACAAATGCTTTCATTTGCTCTGCCATAAGAAAAACCTCCTGAATTATTTTTGTATAATTTTTTATACTAATATAGTATACCCCAACATATGCTCATATGCAAATATGAAAATCAAATTCTTTTTATCAATTATTCAACTTATCAATATTATCAATAGCTAACTTCTGAAAAATACTTATTTCACATCGAGATAACGTTTAACTTTGTTATTTTTATAACTTAATTTTGAATTTTTTTATCAATATATTTAAACCTTAAAAGTGTCTTTTATTGTTTAACTGACTTTGTTTAAATCTATATTTACCAAACTTTTTTTAGTATTTCTATATTTCCAATTACCATATTTTTTATTATTCTTCAATATTATTTATTACTTCCGACTTTGTTTTCAAAAAACTTGGAATAATCAGTACAACAATAATTATAAGCATTATTATATATATTCCCAAATGGCCTATAAAACTGTTTACAGTTCCCAAAAGAATTCCTATCACTGTAAAATCGACATCTCCAAATGTAGTATTTTCAAATCCCAGTTTACCGAGTACAGGAAGCAATGCGGCAGGTAGAAATGACAGCAGCAACCCATTTACAAAAGCTCCAACCATTGCTCCTTTTTTCCCTCCTGAAGCATTTCCATATATTCCCGCCGTAGCTCCACAGAAAAAGTGAGGCACTAATCCCGGAATAATCAGCATTCCTCCTGAAATTCCCAATATTATCATTCCTATTATTCCGCCGATAAAGCTGAAAATAAATCCGATTATAACCGCTGTTTGTGCAAATGTGAAAAATACTGCACAATCCACCGCAGGGATACTGTTAGGAATTATTTTTCTTGCAATCCCCTGAAATGCGGGTATCAAATCAGCCAAAATCATTCTGACACCGTTATATACTATTGCTACTCCCACCGCAAATTTCAATCCTAACATTATTACATACAGATACGGAGAAACACCGCCTGAAAGCTCTGAAACAAACTTACTTCCGGCTGCAATTCCGGCTATCAGATAAAACACTACCATTGTAATTGCCGTTGCTATTGTAGTATTTCTTAAAAATCCCCATTTTTCAGGTATTTCGATATTTTCTGTGGAATTTTCAGGATTTCCTACTTTTCCTCCAATCCATGAAGATATATAGTATCCCAGACTGCCGAAGTGTCCCATGGCGATTTCTTCACCGTCAGTAACTTTCAAAGTATATTTCTGACCTATTGCAGGAGATATTGCACTCCACGTTCCCAAGAAAAATCCTCCTATGATAATCAAAGCAATATTTGCAAATCCCATAGCTCCCAATACTGCCGACAGCAGACATGCCATGTAAAAGCTGTGATGTCCTGTCAGGAAGATATACTTATATTTCGTAAACTTTGCTACAAGCAGATTTATAAGCAATCCTGCTACAAGTATCATCATCGTTTCCTTACCGAGCATTTTTTGAGCTGTGGCTACTACCGCTTCATTATTTGGAACGACACCTGTTATATTGAACCCTTTTTCTATCATTTTTCCCAAAGGGTCAAGGTTTGATGTTATGACATCCGCTCCGGCTCCTAACATAATGTATCCGAGTATAGGACCCAAAGTCCCTGTCAGAATTTTATGACCGGGTTTTTTCAGGGCAATCAAACCCATAAATGAAACCAAACCTAATAATATCGCAGGCTGACTTAAAATATCCGTTAAAAACATTAATATTCCTTTCATAATCATTCTCCTTTTCATTTATTATAATTTTTTTATATCTGTTTTTATAATTTTATTTATTATAATGCTGCCTTATATTTTCCAATACGTCTTCTTTTATCTTTTTCTTATTTGTGTAACTTCTCGTTACGATGACATTTTTATTGTCGGGAAATTGGCTTGCTATTTCTTTTACCGTTACAATTATATCGGTATCTTTTGATAAAGCACTGTTAAAATCTGCCGATTCAACCGAAATATCATTCATACCCTCTTCCTTACATATTTCCTCTATTTTCATCGCAAGCATAAGACTGCTCCCTATTCCGTTTCCGCATACAGTTAAAATTCTCAACATAATTCTGTCTCCCTTTCTTTAAAAATTTTTTCTATTTCTTTAATAGTTTTAGCATTTACAATTTTTTCTATCTCATCATCTTCATCTAAAAATTCTGATAATTCCCTTAGTATTTCAATATGCTCATCCTTATTTTCAGCAGCCAGTATAAAAATTAGATTTACATCATATTCTCCATATTTGACAGTCTTATCCAATTTCAGTAATGACAGAGAGGTTTCATTTACGCCATTTTCAGGTCTTGAGTGAGGCATAGCTACTTTATCGGTTATTACTACATAAAATCCCATTCTTTCTATATCATTTATCATAGCTTCTACATATTTTTCTTCGATTTTTCCGTTTTTTATTAACGGAACAGAAGCAGCCCTTATACTTTCTTTCCAAGTCAATGCTTCTTTTTCTATCCCTATATTGTCCTTCAAAATTTTACTCAGCATTGTATCTCCTCCAAATAGTCAATAATGTCTTTTGTATTTTCACATTTTAATAAATTTTCTTTCAAATTTTCTTTAGATGCCAAGTTAAATATAAATTTCAGAATTTTCTGCTGGTTTTCCCTTTCTTTTATTGCAAATGCTATAAATATGTTGACAGGCTTTTCATTCGTTAAAAATACCTCTTTTTTTGAAATTAATATAAAAATACCGTCTTTCAGAACATTTTCGGAAATACTTCCGTGAGGAATTGCAATTCCTTCTTCGATTACAATGTACGAGCCTAATTTCTTTATGATACCTATCATTTCCTGAATATATTTGTCTGTAATATAGCCCATTTCTTTCATATTTTTGCCAATCATTTTTATTGCCTGTTCCCAGCTTAAATTTTCATTATATATCATTATATCGGAATAACTGATAAATCTTTCGGCATTTTTCTTTTTATAATTTATATCATCCAATATATTATCCTTAAACTTATTTTCCAGTTTTTTTATAAGTTTTTCCTTGTCATCGCTTTCTTCTATAACTTTCAACAGTTCAGACAGTAAAATTTTTCTTTTTCTTCTGAAAATTCCGTATTCAGAAATTTTATTTATATCTTTTTCATCTAATAGCGGCTTTATCGTCAAAACAGGTATACCGTAAATGTCTTTCAATTCGAGAGTCGTCAGTATCAGATCTATTTTTATCCCTGAATTTACAGTTTCTTCCAATTTATAATATGGAATAACTGCCAGTATTTCCATATTAAAATTTTCTTTTAAATTACGTTCCAGCAATTTGGAAGTCCCCTCTCCCAAACCGCAGACTAATATCACTTTTTTTCTTATATAATCTGCATTTCTTTCCACAGATGCTTTAAAATGATAACCTAATAATGCCACTTCATCTTCAGGAAAGGAAATACCTATTTCTTTTTCTGCAACAGATATTACCTTTCTTGTAATATCTAAAATAGGGTCTTTATTTTCTATCAGTTCCCTAAATACAGGATTTGTTATATGAATACCCTTTTTTATCCTGTATATTGTAGGTTTTAGATGATAAAGCAGACATTCAAACAAAATTTCATCATTACTTATAGCCAAATCGGTATATCTAAAAAATTCTTTCATCATTTTTCTGATCAGTATTTCTTCATTGAGCCAATTTTCCAGATTTAATTTGTTAATCGTTATCCCCATTAAAAAATCGGCAAATTTTATAATAGAAACTTTATTTAAAATCTCTACATTATTCTTTTTCAAACTGTCAGTTATAATTTTAAATTCTTTTGTTTCCTCTATAAATGAAAGAGATATCTTTTCTTTATCATTCTTTTCACTTATGATTACTAACAGGTAAGAATACAGGACTTTATACGTATCATCTTTAATGTTTAATTTCAGATGTTTATTTATATCATTCAGAAAATCAGATATTTTATTTTCTTCTATTTGTCCGAAATTATTCAAAAAAATTTTTCTTATGTATTCCAGATAAATTTTTCTTTCTTCCTTATTTCTGAACAGAAATTCTTCTATCTTTTTGGTTTTCAGCCATTCTTCATTTTCCAGATTATTGTATTTCAAATAATATCCGAAATTATTTTTATAAAGAACTTTTATTTTCTTCTCACCTAAAATTTCTTTTAAAATACGAAAATCTTTTTTTATTGTAGTTTTAGAAACTTCCAAATCTTCAGATATTTTCTTTAAATTTAGTTTCTTATCAAAAAAAAGTTTAAATTCTAAAATTTTTATTCTTTCTTTTTGGTCAAATTTCCCTGTGTTTTCAATAGCGGAGTATATTTTTTTCAAATTCTGATTAATATCAAAATGAAGTATTTCCCCTTTTTTTTCTATTTTTTTCAATCCCATATTTTTTAGAAATATATTTATATTCTGTAAATTATATGAGAAAACCCTCTTATTTATTCCATTTTTTTCCAATATTTCATCTTCAGGGATATTTCCGTGTTTTATTAAAAATTCAAGAATTTTTACTTCCCTACTGTTCAGCATTTCTACCTCCCATTACAGTTATACCTCTTTTATCAGTATTTTCAAGATAAAGTTTTTTTTTTTTTATTTTACAAAAAGTTACCCCTGAATTTTATAAAAAAGACCGGAAATAATCCGGTCCTACTTATTCAAAAGTTTAATTTAAATTTCCATTTTCCTATATTACTGTGTTACCAGTTTAGATTCTACAGGAATCTCTTTAGGTTCATTATTTGGAGATATTTCAGGCTTATTTTTTATTGCATCCAACAAAATTTTGAAACTTTCCACTCCTATATTTGCCGAATCCTGTGCCACAGTTGCACTAAGACCTTTCTGTTTTATGGAATCCAGTGCTTCAGGGGCTCCATCAGTACCCACTACTATTATCTGATTTTGTTTGTTTGCATTTACTACAGCCTGCATAGCTCCCAGTGCCATTGTATCATTTGCCGCATATATCGCTTTCAGATTAGGATATTTCTGGATTAAGTTTGCCGCAAGGTCGAGAGCTTTGGCTCTATCCCAGTCTGCCGGCTGACTTGCCACAAGTTTTATTTTCGGATTTGCCTTAAATGTTTCTGTCGCTCCCTGTTTTCTGTATTCTCCTGACGCAGTTCCCGCCTTACCTTCTATAATTGCCACTTCTCCACCGTCAGCGAGTTTACTTATGATATATTCCGCTCCTTTTGCTCCTACTTTTACATTGTCAGTTGTAACAAACGCCAGCACACTTCCTCCTGAAGCTTTCAACTGGTTCATATCTATTTTTTCATCAATGTTTACAACATAAATTCCTTTTTTATTGGCTTCTACTATTCCAGGTATGAGGTTTACAGGGGATAATGGTGCCACTCCTATAGCTTTATAGCCTTTTCCCATGAGGTTTTCCAGAATTTTCAGCTGTTCCTGAACATCTTCTTCGGAATTTACCGCAAAAATATCGACTTTTACTCCCTGCGCCGCCGCTTCTTTTTCAATTCCTTCCTTCATACTTACCCAGAAAGGATTTGACAAAGTTTTCAGAATAATGGCAACCTCAGCTTTTCCCTCTCCTGAACCTGCACTGCTATTTTCAGTCTTTCCCGTTTCCTTTGAGCCGCCGCCGCACGAAACTAACAAAAATAATCCTACAAGCATTAAAATGCTCTTCAAAAATCTGTTCATCTTTTTTCCTCCTAAAATTTTTTTATTATATTAATTTATTTTATTGCCTATTTTTCATAATTTCTTATATAATACGCAGCTCCCAGTATCCCGCTTTTCTGATCATGATTGGAAATAATTATATTCATATCCTCTGCCGGATAAGGTTTTCTCGCTTTTTCATAAATAGCTTTTTTCAGTCTGTCAATAGGGAAACCTTTCATTATCGGAACTCCACCCGCAATGATAATATAATCAGGGTCTAAAATATTAATCTCCGTAGCAATGGGTATCGCCAATGCGTCAATAAAGTCCTGAATAATCCTTGTATCACCATGTTCCATAAAAATATTGTCTATGTCAGTTTCAGGAAAGTTTTCCTTGCTGATGTTCTTCAAAGCTTTTCCCGAAGCATGCATTTCGATACAGCCTGTATTTCCGCAGGAACATACTTCTTTTGACCTTAAAACGGGAATATGTCCCAATTCACCGGCTACACCATGTTTCCCTTCTATAATCTGTCCATTTATATAAATCGCGTTTCCAAAACCTGTCCCTATATACAGCCCTATAACTACTGTGTCATTTTTTATATTATTTTCTTTTATATCCCTGAGCATAAGAAAATTTACATCTTTGTTTATATATATAGGTATATCCAGTCTTTTTTCAAGGGTATCGGCTATATTTATATTGTCCAGATTTTTTATATTAGGTGTAGAATACACATATTTCTTATCCTTACTTACTATTGACGGAAATCCTATTCCGATAGCTTCTATTTCTTTCTTGTATGAATTTATATAAAATTTTATTTGCTCGACAAGATTATCGATAAAATCTCCTTTTTGAAGTTCAGTAATAGGTTTTATCTGAAATTCTTCCACTTCATACTTCTCGGAAACCAGTCCTATTCTGAAATTTGTTCCTCCTATATCTATTCCTAAAATATATTTTTTTTGCCTATTCATAGTTGTCTCCTTAAACTATTCAGCTGTTTCTCTGTTATATATATCTATCATTTTGTCCCACGCCGCTATCAGGTCTTCGTCCAGATTAAATAATCCCGAACTTCCGACTATCAGTATTTCAGCTCCGGCAGCAGTCAATCTCTTGAATGTTCTTTCATTGCACGAACCGTCGATTTCTATTAAATATGAATAGCCGTTTTTTTCTTTCAAAGTTTTCAGTTTTTTTATTTTTTCAATCATTTCAGGTATAAAAGGCTGTCCTGCAAATCCCGGATCTACAGTCATAACAGTTATCTTATCTATCAGATGAATGTAGTATTCCAGCCAGTCTACAGGAGTGGACGGATTTAAAACTATCCCGACTTTGCAGCCTAATGATTTTATTCTGTTTATAATTCTGAAAGCGTCTTTATTTATAGTTTCCGCATGGGGGGATATGTATGTTGCCCCTACTTTTGCGAGTTCATCGATATAATCTCCCGGAAATTCCGTCATAAGATGTACGTCGATAGGTAATTTTGAGATTTTATTCAGCTGTTCCACGAAGAATGGGGATAATGTTATATTCTTTACAAAATGACCGTCCATTATATCCACATGGTAGTAATCCGCCCTTTCATTAAGTATGTCAACCTGTTCTTTAAATTTTGTCAAATCCATACACATAAGTGATGGAGAAAATTTCATTTTTCCCATTTTTATTCTCCTTTCTTTTTCCCTCCAAATATTTTATCTGCCGTAACCGCTAAGATGATTAATCCTCCCATTACAATTTGCTGATAATATGTCGGCACTGTCAGTAAATTCAGACCGTTGTTGATAACTCCTATAATCAGTCCTCCCATTACGACACCGAATATTTTTCCTTTTCCCCCGAAAAAGCTTGTTCCTCCTATAATTGCAGCGGCTATCGCAAATGTTTCAAAGCCTGCTCCCGCTCCGGGTTCTGCCGCTCCTACTCTGGCTGTGGAAACAACTCCCGCTATTCCCGCACATGTACCTGATATTATAAAGACAATAAGAGTATGCAGTTTTACATCTATTCCCGAAAACCATGCAGCCTGTTTGTTTCCCCCAAGGGCATATATATTTCTTCCCAATTTTGTCTTTGTCGTCAGAAATCCCAAAATCAGAGCTATAACAACTGCTATAATTGCAGGTACAGGTATTCCTAAAATTCTTCCGGCTATCATTTTTGTAAATAAAGGGCTAAATCCGAAAACAGGTCTTGCATCGGATATAATAAGAGTTATCCCTCTAAAAATCGCCTGTGTCCCCAAAGTAATTATAAAAGGGTGTAATTCCGTTACATTGACTAAAAATCCGTTTAACAATCCGATTAACGCCCCTGCCAGAATTCCTCCTATCAGTATAGCGAACACAGGGTTCATACCTGCTACTAACAGTTTCCCTGTAAACATACCCGTGAGGGCGATTACCGAGCCGACTGACAAGTCTATCCCCGCTATCAGTATTGCAAAAAATTCACCGCAGGCAATCAGTATATTTACAGAGCTTTGCAGTATAATCTGTGTTATATTGTCAAATGAGAAAAACAGTGCAGGCTGTCCTATCCCGAAAACTACCATTACTATAATTAAAATGCCGAAAGTCCCATATTTCTGCCATAACGTATTAAATTCTGATTTCATTTTTCCTCTCCTTCATTAGTTAATATCTGCATTATCGCTTCTTCCGAAGCTTCCTTTATAGGTAAAATTTTTGCTATCCCGCCGTCCCTGAATACTGCTATTTTATCACAAACGGCAAGTAATTCAGGCATTTCTGATGATACCATCATAATTATTTTTCCCTCATCGGACAATTTTCTTATAATAGTATAAATTTCACTTTTACTTCCTATATCTATCCCTTTAGTAGGTTCATCAAATATTATAAGTGATGAGTCTGCCATCATCCATTTGCTCAATATTACTTTCTGCTGGTTTCCTCCTGAAAGTTCCGTTATATTCTGGTCTATTGACGCACATTTAATATTTAGCTGATTTTTCCCTTTAAGTGCGTATTCCTTTTCTTTTGTATCGCTTACAAGTCCCCATATTCCTTTCATTTTTGAACTTTTGATAAAAGGTAGTATTGAGATATTCTGTTTAATGTCGAAATTATGAAAAAATCCTGTTTCTCTCCTATTTTCAGTAACAAATCCCATTCCTTTCTTTATGGAGTCGTATTCATTTTTAGGTATTGATTCTTTCCCGAACATTTTTATAGTTCCGCTTTTTATAGGCTCGACTCCGAATATGGCTTCCATGAGTTCACTTCTTCCCGAACCTACCAGCCCTGCAAATCCCAAAACTTCTCCTTTATTGATTTTAAAGGAAACATCTTTTACTTTCCCGTCCGCACGGGTCAGGTTATTCACTTCAAAAATTACTTCTTTCCTGTCAAGTTCAGGATTATTTAAATCATATCTCGATTTTATTTCCCGACCGACCATCATCGTTACAAGGTCTTTTATATCCACATCTTTTATATTCCTTGTTCCCACATCTTTTCCGTCTTTTAATACCGTTACTACATCTCCAATTTCTTTCAATTCTTTCAATTTATGGGATATATATACTATCCCTTTTCCCTCCATTTTCAGCTGTCTTATTATTCTGAAAAGATTGCTTGTTTCATTTTCTGTCAATGATGTCGTAGGTTCGTCCATTATTATGACATCTGCGTCAGCCGCAAGAGCTTTTGCAATTTCGACTTGCTGTTTTTCGCTTATTGTCAGCTCCTCTACAGGAGTATAGGGATCTCTGTTCAGTCCAATTTTGGTCAGTATTTTATTTGTTACTTCTTCCATATATTTATAATCGACCGTTTCCACTCCGAATATTTTTTTTGTCGGTAATTTCCCTACAAAGAGATTTTCCTGAATTGACAGCTCGTTTATTACGCTCAATTCCTGATAGATTATACTAATCTTATTTTCAAAAGAAAGTTTAGGAGTCAAAAATTCATAATCTCTTCCGCCTATAACTATTTTTCCCGATGTCGGCTCATAAACTCCGCTTAAAATCTTCATAAGCGTAGATTTTCCGGCACCGTTTTCCCCAAGCAAAACGTGAACTTCTCCCCTGTTTATTTTAAAGGATATTTCATTTAAAGCCGTAACAATACCGAATTTCTTTGTAATATTTTTCATTTCTACCAATGAATTGCTGCTCATACCGCTTCTCCTTTCCGACTTTCGATACTTCTAACTTTCCGTACTTTTTCTCCTAATCAGGTTTACAGGTATTTTTATATTTCTGACATTGCTCTTTCTTGCCAGTATCTTGTCCATAAGCAGTTCCACAGCCAGCTCGCCCATTTTCTGTTTATTCTGATTTATAGTAGTGAGGGGAACACCCGCCATTTCAGCTGCCGAAATATTATCAAACCCTACTAATTTTACTTCATTGGGAATTTTTATCCTTCTTTCATTCAATGCCATCATTATTCCCAGTGCCATAGTGTCATTTGTAGCAAAAATTCCGTCGAACACCTCTCCCGAATCAAGCAGTTCCAGAGTTTTTTCTTTAGCTTCCTTATGACTTATAACTGTAACATCGCACAGCAGTTTATTGTCAAAATTCATTCTGTAATCTTTCATTGCCTGCAAAAATCCTAAATATCTTTTATATGCCGAAGATATTTTTCTTATATCTTTCATTACCGCCATTTTTTTGCAGCCTGAGCGGATCAACTCCTGTGCTGCCAGATAGCCTCCATGAAAATTATCGGATTCGATATATATTTCCTTGTCATCTATGTATCTGTCTATATAAATTACCGGAATCTTAAACAGCTGACTGTCATTTTCCAGTTGAACTCCTCCGCCTATGTAAATTATTCCGTCTACAAACTGTCCTATAAGATTGCTCAGCTGTCTTTTTTCAATTTCGATATTTTCATCGGTATTACACACAAAAACCGAATAATTATATTTTATAGCTTGTTTTTCTACTGACTGAACAATTTTGGCAAAAAATTCGTTACTTATATCGGGTACGATAACTCCGATAGTCTGAGATTTTTTTGTTCTCAAGCTCCTTGCATTGACATTTCGCTGATAGGACTTACTTTCTATCAGCTTTAAAATTCTCTCTTCGGTCGCTTTGGAATAGCCGCCTTTTTTATTTATAACCCTTGAAATTGTCGCTATGGAGACATTGGATATTTCAGCCAGTTCCTTTATGGATATTGTTTTTTCATTTTTCATTTTTCCCCTCACACTACTTATATTTTTATAATTTTTTATTTTTCTGTATCTGTACTTCTCCTTTTAACGTTTACATTTTTTACACATTTGATACTGCTGATAATATTTTTTCATTTTATTTTTATTTCTGTTTTTTATTAGTAAACGTTTACGTAATTAATAATTGATATAGTATACCCTGATTTTTAATTTTGTCAATAGAGATTATAAAAATTATATTTATGAATTATTCAAAATCATAGTTTTACATATTATCAAGCATATTGACCCTGTTGGAGTGCCGTCCGCCCTCAAATTCCGCATCCAGCCATTCCTTTACAATCATCTTGGCAAGCTCGCTTCCCACTACTCTTGAACCGAAAGCAAGTATATTGGTATTATTATGTTCTTTGGACAGTTTTGCCGAATATGGCTCACTGCATACGACTGCCCTTATTCCTTTTACTTTATTGGCAGCTATTGAAATGCCTACTCCCGTTCCGCACATTACAATTCCGCAGTCGTAGCCTCCTTTTACTACTGCCTCGGCAACTTTCACACCATAAATGGGATAATCGGTTCTTTCTTTTGTGTATGCTCCGAAATCTTCGACCTCATGTCCCAGTTCTTTTAAATAATCGACTATGACAGGTTTTAATTCCAATCCTACATGATCGCTTCCAATTGCTATTTTCAATATTGACACCTTCCTTTTCATATTTTTCGAGAAATCGTTTACCTTAGTTCTTATTATTATATTACCACATTTTTTCTTTATGTCAAATAGTTAAAAATAAATTTTTTTTAACTTTTTTTATTATTTTTTCTGTAATTTTTAGGAGATACTTTATATCTTTCCTTAAATTTCCTATAGAAAAAACTGCTGTTACGGTATCCGATTGCCGACAGTATCGCCTCAATGGAAAGCTTTGTTTTTAAAAGCAGATATGCTGCTCTTTCGAGTTTTTTTTCCTGAATTAATTCTTTAAAATTATGATCGGTATATTTTTTTAAAATTCTGCTTATAAAATATGCCCTCTGTCCTTTTATGGTGGAAAATTCTTTCAATGTTCCGTTTTTATAATAAATCTCTATATAATCCAAAGCGGAATCCAATAAATCCTTTTCATATTTTTCGGAAATGGAAGAATCCGATTTAATTATTTCCGAATTTTCTAAAAGGGTCAAAATAAGTATTTCCATATATTTTTTAATTATAGTATTATTTCTGGATTTAGTCTGTAAAACCGTCCGTATTATATTTTCTACAATATTCTGAATTATGACCATTCCCTGAGTCTGAAAATGCAGATAACTGATACTCCTGTATTCTTTTGATATGGAAGAAATCATAAAATCATATATCCTGTTTCCTTTTCCGATAACGGAGTAAATCTCATCGAAAACTTCGGGAAGAATAATAAAGTTTATCGCTATATCTTCTTTTCCCGCGGGTAAAATCTCCTGAACGGCATTCTGATTTAAAAGAAGAAGTTCTCCTTCTCTTAACTGTATTTTTTCCTTATTGATAATATGTGTCGTGTATCCCCTGTACATGTATATCATTTCTATATAATTATGACTATGCTCAGGAAAGCCTGTAAATCTCGTGTGGGTTCTTATTCCAATCAGCTGGTTATTTTTTAAAAATTTTTTACTTTCTATAACAAATTCTTTCCGGGATGTATAAATCTCCTTTCTTATTTTTCTTTTTCCGCTTAAAATAACTTTTTCTTCGACCGTAATTTTTTTCAATATTTCCAATAATTCTTCACTCACAGAATCACCTCTTTAATATAAACTGTCTTATTTAATTATATTATATAATTTTATTTTTGCAAGCAAAGTCCTTTTTTTTATTTTATAAAGACCTAAAGTTTTAAAGTTTTCACGGTAAAATAAAAATAAATATACTGCAATTCTATATTCATAGGAGGAAAAAATGGGGAACTGTTATTTAGCTATAGATATAGGAGCTTCAGGTGGCAGACACATTTTAGGCTATATGGAAAATGATAAAATCCGACTGAAAGAAATTTACCGCTTTGAAAACAGGATGATAAACGACGGAGGAAATCTGTGCTGGGATACTGAATATCTTTTTCAGCAGATTATCGAAGGACTCAAAATATGCAGACAGATTGACAAAATACCTGTAAGTATGGCGATAGATACGTGGGCTGTGGACTATGTCCTGCTGGACAGAAATGATAAAATCATAGTAAAGACCTACGCTTACAGAGACCATAGAACTGAAAATATGGATAAAAAAATTGAACATATAATATCCTCTGAAAAATTATACAAAAGAACAGGTATTCAGAAACAAGTATTTAATACTGTATATCAGTTAATGGCTTTTAAAGAAGAATATCCTGAATTACTTGACAATTCCGAAACTTTTTTAATGCTTCCCGATTATTTCAGTTTTCTCCTGACAGGAGTTAAAAAATCCGAATACACAAACGCAACTTCAACTCAACTGGTAAATTCTGATACGAAAGACTGGGACTGGGAGCTTATAGAAAAACTCAATTTCAATAAAAATATATTTTTACCTCTCAATTTACCCGAAACAGTTACAGGAAATTTTAAAAAAGAAATCGTAAATCAGGTCGGATTTGACTGTAAAGTTATCATGGCTGCTTCCCACGATACAGCTTCGGCTGTCATTTCAGTACCTGAAACAGATGAAAAAAACAGCTCCATTTACATAAGTTCAGGAACATGGTCTCTTATGGGGATTGAAACCGACAACCCCATTTCTACAAAAGAAAGTATGAACCTAAACTTTTCAAATGAGGGCGGCTATCATTATAAATTCAGATTTTTGAAAAATATTACAGGACTATGGATTATACAGTCTGTAAGAAATGAAATAAATAAACAGTATTCTTTTGCAGAATTATGCAAAATGGCAGAAGATGAAAAAGATTTTCCTTCAAGGATTAACGTAAACGATTTATGTTTTTTATCTCCTGAAAGTATGATAAAGGAAATCCAATCGTATTGTGAAAAAACGGGACAGATTGTTCCCCGTTCAATTTCTGAAATTGCTTCGGTTGTCTATAACAGTCTGGCTGATTCTTATAATAAAACAGCCGAAGAAATTGAAAAAATAACAGGCAAAAAATATGAACAGATACATATTATAGGAGGCGGCTCAAATGCCGATTATTTAAACCAACTTACAGCAAACAGAACAGGAAAGACTGTATATGCAGGTCCTGCCGAAGCCTCTTCCGTGGGAAATATCATAGTCCAGATGATACAAAACAAGGAATTTTCAACTTTGAAAGAAGCAAAAAAATTTATTTATAAATCTTTTGAAATCAAAAAATACAGACCTTTGGCTAATAATGAAAGGAGAGATTAGTATGTTCATCAAAGAAAGATACAGCTCTGCAAAAAAGATATATGAAAACATCGGAGTGAATGTTGATGAAGCTCTTGAAACATTAAAAAATATAAAAATTTCGATGCACTGCTGGCAAGGCGATGACATAAAAGGATTTGACAGGGAAGGCCCTCTGACAGGAGGAATACAGGTTACAGGAAATTATCCAGGGAAAGCCCGTAATCCTGAAGAACTGATGAATGATATAGTCAAAGTATTTTCCCTTGTTCCTGCAAAACATAAACTGAATTTGCATTCCAATTATGCTATTTTTAAAAATGGTAAATTTCATGACAGAGATAAACTCGAACCCGAAGATTTCGAGGAATGGGTAAAATTCGCAAAAAATCAGGATATAGGACTGGATTTCAACCCTACTCTTTTTTCCCACAATATGGTTGTAAACAATCTCACTTTATCGAGTCCCGAAAAAGATGTAAGAGAATTTTGGATTAATCACTGCAAAGCCTGTATAAAAATTTCCGAATATTTTGCTTCCGAGCTAAATCAGCCGTGTCTAATGAATATATGGATTCCTGACGGCTATAAGGACATTCCGTCTGACAGGCTTTCTCCGAGAATGAGATTTAAGGACTCTCTCGACAGTATACTGGATATCAGCTATGATAAAGAAAAAGTCTTCGTATGTCTGGAATCAAAAGTATTTGGGATTGGTCTTGAATCTTATACCGTAGGTTCGGCAGAATTTGTAACTAACTATACTCTTAAAAACAATATAGTTCCCCTAATGGACAACGGTCATTATCATCCTACAGAAACGGTATCCGACAAGATTTCCTCCATGCTGCTGTTCCATGACAGGATTGCACTGCACCTCACAAGACCTGTACGTTGGGATTCTGACCATGTAGTGCTTTTTGACGATGAAACTAAGGAGATAGCCAAAGAAATTATCCGTAATAATGCCTTAAACAGAGTATTTATAGGGCTGGATTTCTTCGATGCAAGTATAAACCGTATTTCGGCGTGGGTAACAGGATTGAGAAATGTCCAAAAAGCTTTATTATCTGCTCTGCTAATTCCCAATGAGAAACTGTCCCGATTACAGCAACAGAACAATTTTACTGAACTGCTGATGTTGCAGGAAGAAATCAGGACTTATCCTCTGGGGGATATATGGAACTATTTCTGTGAAATGAACAATGTCCCTGTAGACAGAAAATGTTATGAAGAAATTAAAAAATATGAAGATAGCGTTTTATCCGAAAGATTTTAATAAAAAAGGAGATAAACTGATGACAGATATTTTTAAGATAAGATTTATCAAAGATTTTTGTGAACTTTGTCAGGACGGCTTTAATCACGGCTGGCATGAAATGAATGGCGGAAATTTGAGTTACCGTCTACAGCCCGAAGAAATAAAGCAGGCAGAAAAACTGTTCAGCCTGACAGACAGCTGGCATAAAATAGGTACTGATGTCCCCGAACTGAATAACGAATATTTTTTAGTAACGGGAACGGGAAAATATTTCAAAAATGTTTTAAAAGCTCCCGAAGAAAATATAGGGATTATACAGATAGACAATAAAGGGGAAAATTATAGGATAGTCTGGGGATTGAGCAATAACGGGATGCCTACGAGTGAGCTTCCCACTCATCTGATGAACCACGAAGTGAAAAAGAAGCAGACCGGCGGAAAACATCGGATTATATATCATTGTCATACTCCCAATATTATCGCTCTCACTTTTCTGCTTCCTCTGAAAGATGAAGTATTTACAAGGGAACTGTGGGAAACGATGACTGAATGTCCTATTATTTTCAGTAAAGGTATCGGAGTCGTAAAATGGATGGTGCCGGGTGGAAGAGAAATAGCCGTTGAAACATCGGAACTGATGAAAATGTATGATTTGGTAATTTGGGCTCATCACGGTCTGTTCTGCTCCAGTGAAAATTTTGATATTGCATTCGGACTGGCTCTGACTTTGGAAAAAGCCGCAGAAATACTTATAAAAATTATGTCCGTTTCACCAAAAAGATTACAGACCATTCAGACAGATGAATTCAGAAAATTGGCAAAAGATTTTAAAGTGGAGATTTCAGACAGATTTTTGTACGAAAAGTAAAGCATTAAATAAAGTACAGAATAAGGAGGTTAAAAATGAACAGTCCTTTTTTGGAACTGGAAAATATAAGTAAGACTTTTCCTGGAGTAAAAGCATTAAATAAAGTCAGATTTGATATTTATCCCGGAGAAGTCCACTCTCTTGTAGGAGAAAACGGTGCGGGAAAATCCACTCTCATAAAAGTTATGTCGGGAGCACATCAGCCTGATGAGGGAGGAATTATAAAAATAAACGGCGAACAGGTAAAAATTTCAAATCCTATAGACGCCATAAAAAAAGGAATTTCGGTTATTTATCAGGATTTCAGTTTATTCGGCAACCTGACTGTCGCGGAAAATATCGTAATAAATCAGATTATAGAAAAAAACAGACTTATACTCAACTGGAAAGAAATCAGGACAAAAGCCGAAGAAGCCCTCAAAGTTGTGGGTATTAAGATAAATCCCAACGAAATCGTGGATAATCTGTCCGTAGCAAAAAAACAGATGGTCGCAATAGCAGGGGCAATCGCTCAAAATGCTAAAATGATAATCATGGACGAACCTACGTCCGCATTGTCAAAGCAGGAAGTTGAAAATCTTTACGGCATTATCGATATGCTGAAATCTAAAAACATTGCGGTAATGTTTGTCAGCCATAAAATGGACGAACTTTTCAGAGTAAGCGACAGATTTACGGTATTTAGGGACGGACAATATGTCGATACGGTAAAGGCGAACGATATTGATAGAAAAACACTGATTTCAAAAATGGTCGGACGGGATGTCAGCATTCTTAATTATGCAAATTTAAATATCAAAGAAGAAACTATATTGGAAATTAAAGATTTAAGTAAAAAAGGAAATTACAAAAATATAAACCTGAAACTTTACAAAGGAGAAGTCCTCGGAATTACAGGACTTGTAGGAGCCGGCAGAAGTGAACTTTTTCAGACAATATTCGGAATATTGAAACCCGATTCGGGGAAAATAATACTGGAAGGAAAAGAACTTAAATCCAATTCTCCGTGGACAGCTCTGGAAAAAGGAATAGGATATATTCCCGAAAGCAGACAGACACAGGGGTTAGTTCTGGAAAAAAAAGTCTCGGACAATATTACTTTACCTCTGCTAAAAAAATTTACAAATAAACTCGGCATTATCAATACGAAAAAACAGTCTACTCTTGTACATGACTTAATAAATAAACTGGATGTAAGACCTAAAGATGAAAATCTGACAGCTTCCCAACTGTCGGGAGGAAACCAGCAGAAAGTCGTAATAGCCAAATGGATAGCGGCAAATCCTAAAATCCTGATTGTCGATGAGCCGACAAACGGTGTCGACATCGGTGCAAAAGCGGATATCCATAAAATCCTCAGGGATTTGGCTGAAAGCGGCACAAGCATTATAGTCATTTCCTCGGAGCTGCCTGAAATTCTGTCCATAAGCGACCGTATCCTGGTTATGAGAAAAGGCTGTATCTCGGGAGAATTTAAAAATGACAATCTTACTCAGGAAGCAATAATGGAAAAAGCTGTTATAAACAAGTAAAAAAGAAGGAGATAATCAAATGTTCGCTAAATTAATCAAGAAAAAAGAATTTTCAGTATTTTTAATTATTCTAATAATTTCTTTTTTTCTCACTATTATAAATCCGGTATTTTTTACCTTTACTAATTTTATGGATATATTAAAAGGAAATGTCGTAGTCGGAATACTGGCACTCGGTATGCTGCCTATCCTGATTACGGGAGGAATAGACTTGTCAGTATCTGCAAATATCGCACTGACCACTCTGATTACAGGTAAGCTTTTGACCCAGTCCAATATGGGACTGCCCGCTATTTTCCTAATTTGCTGTATTGCAGGGGGAATAATGGGTGTCTTAAACGGTCTTATAATTACCTGCTTCAATATTTCTCCAATTGTAGCAACTTTAGGCATACAGAGTATAATGCAGGGAGCCATTCTTGTATACACTAAGGGAAATATGATTACCAATATGCCCGAATGGTTTCAGAAATTTGGAAGAATAACAATTGCAAATATTCCTATACAGATTTTCTTTCTAATTCTAACAGTTGTGATAATGTCATTTATCCTGAAATACACGTTGACAGGAAGAGGAATATATGCCATTGGAGGAAGTGAAGCGTCGGCTGTCCGTGTAGGTTATAACCCCCGAAAAATAAAAATTTTTGTCTATACTTTGGCGGGAATATTGTCAGGTATAGCAGGAGTTATCAATACTTCTATCGTTCAGGGAGTAAATCCCAATACATTCGTGGGAACCGAGCTGAATGTCATCGCCATTGTAGTAATCGGGGGTGCAAGCACCTTGGGAGGGACAGGAACCGTTCTCGGAACTTTTCTCGGAATGTGTCTAATGGCTATACTGAATAACGGACTGGTATTGGCAAAAATCCCTACTTTCTGGCAAAAAATCGTTATGGGTATTATTATCATCGTTGCAGTGTCAATTGATGTAATAAGTAAAAAATATGAACAGAACAGATTAGTCCGTATAGACTTGGATGAATTGGAGGAAAAATGATGAAGTTTAAGCGTGAGATAAAAAATATAAACGAAGTTACCCTTTTAATAATTCTTATTATTTCGACATTAAGTGTGGGACTTTTATCTCCTGACAGATTTTTTACCTTTAACAATTTTATGAGTACATTGAGGCAAATGCCCGAATTCGGTATTTTAGCCCTTGCAATGATGTTCCCCGTTCTGACAGGAGGGATCAACTTATCCATCGTTACTACGGCAACTATGAGCAGCATTGTTTCAACTTATTTTCTCACGGGAGCGATTAGCAAGCAGAACCCTGTTCTTGCAATATTTTTAGCGATACTCCTTTCCCTGCTTATATCTGTAACAGCAGGATTTCTGAACGGCTATATTACGGCTTATGTGGGAGTGGCGGCAATGCTTGTAACACTGGGAACGACTACCCTCTTTGAAGGGATAAGCCTAAATCTGACAAAAGGAGGTTCCATATCAGGTTTTCCTCTCATATTTTCCTACATAACGACAAAAAATCTGCTGGGAGTTCCTGTTCCGTTTATAATCTATCTGTTCTTTATAATCCTGAGCTATATTATTTTACATAAAAGTTCTTTAGGTACCAAGATACTAATGCTCGGATGTAATGAAACAGCCACAAGATTTTCAGGTATTAATACTAAAAAAGTCATACTGTCTACTTATATTTATTCGGCTATACTTTCATCCATATCGGGCATCATTATGATGTCCAGATATAATTCTGCAAAAGTCGATTTCGGCTCATCATACTTAATGCAAAGTATTACAGCCGTGGTTTTGGGCGGTGTGAGTATTTCAGGAGGACACGGCAATATACTGGGAACAGTTATTGCAGTTGCAATTATACAGATTATATCCAAAGGGCTTAATCTGATAAATGTGGATAGAAATATTGTGGATATAATAATGGGAATTATACTGATTACCGTTCTTGCAATCCGTTATATATCAAAAGTTCTAAGTGATAAATCCCTTATTTCGGGAAGAAAAAATAAAAATTAATAAAATATAGAGGAGGAATTCAATTATGAAATTCAAAAATTTTTTCAAGATTTTTTTACTTTTAGCTTTTGTACTGTTAATAAGTTGCGGTGAAAAGAAAAAGGAAGAAAACAATTCATCATCACAGACAGGAACAGAAAAAAAAGGAAAGAAATTCAAAATTGCTATTATGCCTAAACTGACATCTATCCCTTATTTTGAACAGACAGGAGAAGGAGCAAAAAAAGCAGGGGAAGAATTAGGTGTAGAAGTCATTTACATCGGACCTAA
The DNA here is from genome assembly GCA_938017765.1 of uncultured Leptotrichia sp. Classification (GTDB taxonomy): domain Bacteria; phylum Fusobacteriota; class Fusobacteriia; order Fusobacteriales; family Leptotrichiaceae; genus Pseudoleptotrichia. Next base: position 40,586 of record CALIJH010000070.1, on the reverse strand, counting down.
CAAAGCCGATGCCGCTGAACAGGTAAAAATGATAGAAGACCTTATTAATCAAGGAGTAGATGCTATCGCTGTAGCTCCTAATGACCCGGCAGCTGTCATCCCTGTACTTCAGCAGGCAAAAGCTGCAGGAATAATGATACTTGACTGGGATACACCTACTGACATCAACGTTGTTGACGCTTCCATTCACCAAATTGACGATAAAGTTTTAGGAGAACATCTCTTTGACAAATTAGTCGAAAAAATGGGAACGGATACAGGCGAATATGCTATAATAACAGGAGGATTATCTGCTGCAAACCTTAATTCATGGATTGATTATGGTTTAAAATATGCAAAAGAAAAATATCCTAATCTAAAATTAGTAACGGATAAAATTCCTTCCGATGAAAAACAGCAGGAAGCATACAGCAAAGCTCTCGATTTACTAAAAGCTTATCCTAATATAAAAGGGATAATAGGATATTCGACAGTTGCTCCTTTAGGAATTGCACAGGCAATACGTGAAAAAGGATTACAAGATAAAATAGCCGTAGTAGGAACTGCTGTCAATGAGGACTCTCAGGAATACTTAAAAGACGGTGCCTTGGACGGAGGATATTTGTGGAACACAAGAAGATTGGGATACTTGACAGTAGCAGTTGCCAAAGCTATGCTGGAAGGAAAAAAACTTACTAACGGTACGGAAATTCAAGGATTTGGGAAAATAGAAGTAAAAGCCGACGGTAAAACAGTTATAATGGGACCGCCTGACAACTATGAAAAAAAATAATCCTGTAATCACTGAAATTTAAGGAGAAGTTATGAATAAAATAGGAGTAATAGGCAGCTTGAATATGGATACAATCATTCAGGTTGAAAAAATGCCCGAAGAGGGAGAAAATATTTTTCTGGAAGCCATTGAAAATAGTTTTGGAGGAAAAGGCGGAAATGCCGCTATTGCATTGAAAAAACTAAACTGCGATGTCTGTTTTTTCAGTTGTCTCGGCAATGATCATGACGCTGAACTGATTAAGGAAAACTTATCCCGATACGGGATTGACACTTCAAATATAAAAATTTCTAAAAACTGCAAGACAGGAGCTGCCTATATATTCCTTGAAAAAAACGGAAATAACAGGATAATTGTTAATCCGGGAGCAAATATGGATATAAACGGAGCGGATATAAGAAATGTATTTAAGAGAGAAATGGCAGACTGCACACATATACTGATACAGTTGGAAATTTCCATAGAAGCTGTCAAGGAGATTATCCGTGTATGTAATGAACTGAACATCAAATTAGTCATTGATGCAGGTCCTATAAGAAATATAAGCATTAACGACCTTACGGGAGCATATATTGTAAGTCCCAACAAATCCGAACTGGAAGCTCTTGTAAAAAGGAAACTGCATACTCTTGAAGAAATCAAATCCGCAGGAAAAGAGTTATTGAATAACGGAATAAAAAACGTCCTTGTAAAAATGGGAGAAAACGGAAGTCTATTTTTGAACAGTGAAACTGAAATTTATCAGAAAGTCTATAAGGTAGACACTGTGGATACAACCGCCGCAGGAGACAGCTATATGGCAGGTTTTGTCAAATCACTGTCAGAAAAAAACAGCCTAAAGGAAGCTATGAATTACGGAAGTATTTGCGGAGCTATCGCTGTTACTAAAATAGGTGCCGTTCCAAGTTTACCTTCACTGAAAGATATAGAAAATTTTACTGAAAATCTTAAAGAAAGGAGGACAGTTACTTCTAAGTAATTAATAAAATATGGCATATTTATTAGGAATAGATAACGGAGGAACTGTTTCAAAAGCTGCTATCTTTGATGAAAACGGTAACCAGATAGCAGTAGCAGGCATGATAACTGAAATAATCACTCCAAAATCAGGTTATATGGAAAGAGATTTGGAAAAATTATGGGAAGTGAATGCCGCCGTAATTAAGGAAGTTATAACTAAAAGCAAAATAAATCCTGAAGAAATTGCAGGAGTATCTTTTTCAGGACAGGGAAAAGGTCTGTATATGCTCGATGAAAATGGAGTCCCTGTATATAACGGGATTCTGTCTTCGGATATGAGAGCATGGAAGTGTGTAAAAAAATGGTATAAAAATGGAACTAAAGACAAAGTCTATAAGAAAACTTTTCAGGAAATTCTTTCAGGACAGCCTGTAAGTATACTTAACTGGTTTAAAGATAATAAGCCTGAAATATTGAAAAAAGTCAAGTATATCCTTTCTGTAAAAGATTATATAAGATTTAAGATAACAGGAGAAATTTATTCTGAAATAACTGATTTTTCAGGCTCAAATCTGTTAAATCTGAATACAAAAACTTATGATAAGGAACTTCTGTCCTTATTCGGTCTGGAAGAAATAATGCCCCTGCTTCCTCCACTAAGACAGTCCATTGACATCTGCGGATATGTTACTGAAAAAGCGGAAAAAGAAACATTACTTCGGGCAGGTACGCCAGTCGTGGCAGGAATGTTTGACATCGACGCAAGCGGAATAGCTTCAGGAATATACGATGAAAAAGAGCTGGCAATGATTGCGGGAACATGGAGTATAAACGAATATATAGGTAAAAAACCTATTTCCAACGGGACAGTAAGGCTGAACTCGATTTTCTGTATTCCGGGATATTACCTTTACGAGGAAAGTAGTCCTACATCTGCGGGAAATCTGGAATGGTTCATATCAAACTTTTTAAGCTTTGAAAAAGAAAAATTGAAATCCGAAGGAAAAAAAATATATGACCTCATAAATGAATGGGTAGCTTCCGTAAATCCTGAAGAGAGTAATTTAGTCTATCTACCATTTTTAAACGGCTCCAATGAAAATGAGCTGGCAAAAGGTACGTTTACGGGTATGACGGAATTTCACCAGAAAAAACATTTGGCAAGGGCAGTGTATGAAGGTGTTGTTTTTTCCCATGTTACACATATGAAAAATCTTTTAAAAAACAGGGAATTACCTGAAAGAATAAGATTATCAGGAGGAGCGGCAAACTCCGACGTCTGGGCTCAAATATTTTCCGACGTGCTTCAAGTGCCTGTGGACATTTTGAGGGATAAGGAATTTGGAGCATTGGGAGCTGCAATGGTAGCAGGAATATCGACAGGAATTTTTAAAGATTTTAAAGAAGCTGTGGATAAAATGGTAAAAATAAATAAAACTGTTTATCCAAGAGCAGAATATAAAAAAATATACGAAGAAAAATTTGAAATATATAAAGCAGTAAATAATGCTTTAAATAATGTATGGGATAAATTTGAAATTAAATAATAGAAGAATAATAGGAAAAGCTGTCTCATAAGGTAGAAAAAACATTCTAATTATAAGTTATATATAATGAAACCCCTTTAAAGTGAAACTGAAAAATTTTAGTTAATTCATTTCTATAAAAAATCATCAGTTCAATATTAAAGGGAGTTTTAATGTATTTTATCATTTTTATGAAATCAGTAAAAATAGTAACTTTAAAGATAATGACTTTCATTTTTTTAAAATATATGATATTTATATCAGTAAATTTACTTTTACTTATGAGACAGCCTTTTTTATTTTAAGATTATTTTATTGTTTCTATTATTTTATATCTAATCTCTTACTCCTTTCTTAAAACATATGAATTGTATTATTTTAATTGCTTCTATTATTTTATACCAAACTCCATTTAAAATTGGATATAGAGCTTTATAACATTTATATTGGATTCTATAACAAATGTCTTAATCTATCTCTGTTAATCAAATGGAAATAGTATCAAGTATTTTTTATCATCTCTTTATAGCAAAAAAATGATTTATATGTTATCATCTCCATATAAAAAAGGAGTGTAGAATATGACTATGACAAAAGTCCTACTATTGCTTCTTCAATGGATTTATTATAAAAAAGGAGTGCAGAATATGACTATGACAAAAGATGAAATCCGAAAAAATCTGATTTTAAAAAGAAATTCTCTTTCAAAAAAAACTGTTCAAAAAAACAGCAATCTTATTATAAAAAATCTCATTCCCTATGTTCGGGAAGTCAAAAATATTATGATTTTTATGAATATGGGAAATGAAATCGAAATTACAAAGCTGATTGAGCTGTATCCGAATAAAAAATATTATATCCCGAAAACTTTCCCAAAAAGAGAAATGAAGATAAATATTTATGAGAAAGAAAATCTGATTTTACATAAATTCGGATATTACGAGTCGTCATCAGATATATTTTATGATGAGGAAATTCTTGATTTAATTATAGTTCCCGCTATTGCTTTCGATTATGAAAAAAACCGTATCGGATTTGGCGGAGGATACTACGATACCTTTCTAAATAAAATAATTTCAAATAATCCAAGCAATAAAAAAAATCGCAACAAACCTTTGTTTATAGGTATATGTTACGATTTTCAGTTAATTGAAAATATTCCGTCAGAAAAACATGATATAAAAATGGACATTGTAATTACTGAAAAAAATGTTATCTATTAATTATAAATAGTTATAAAACAGAAGCTGTTCTAAAAAATAAACATCTTATAGTAAAAACATAGCAGAAAATATAATTATTAATATTTTGAGCCAATTTCTATTCTATTTCACGGCTTTATCAATTATTATTTCTCCCTTATAAGTGTCTATTTTAGCTTTTGCACCTATAGGCACTGTAATAAAAGGTCTTACATGCCCTGATTTAAATCCGCTTATTACAGGTACTTTCATTTTCCCGAAATTATCTTCAAATACGTCTTCCAGTCCCATATCGTCAATTTCGGCCCTTTTTGCATTTTTAAAATCGCCTAAAAGTACTCCTTTTATATTTTTCAGCTTTCCTGCAAGTTTCAGATGTTTCAGCATTCTATCTATCCTGTAAGTAGGCTCATTCGTTTCTTCGATAAACAATATTTTCCCGTCAGTATTAATCTCATATTCTGTTCCGAGAGAAGCTACTATGAGGGACAAATTTCCTCCAGTTATCTGACCTTCCGCTCTTCCGCTTTTCAGAACAAAATATTCATTATCAAATTCGAGCAGATTTAACGGTTCCTTATTTATAAACGTCCTGTTAAAAGAAGCCTCTGTAACCGGAGGTATATCTTTAAAATTGGAACTCATAGGTCCGTGATAAGTTACAAGTCCCGTTTTTTCATTAATAGCAATCAGAAGAGTAGTAATATCACTATATCCTGAAAATATTTTCGGATTTTTCTTTATTGTATCGTAATTCAGTTTATCTACCAGTCTTATAGTTCCATAGCCTCCTCTAATTGCAAATATCGCCTTTATATTTTTATCGGCAAACATATCATTTATGTCTTTAGCCCTTATTTCATCAGTTCCGCCAAATCCATACCATCTGGCCTCAAAAGACTTTCCATAGACTACATTAAAGCCTTTATTTATAAGATATTCGACTTCCACGTCTGCTGAAGAGCCTGTATAATTTGCAGGAGCAATCAGACCAACAGTATCTCCGGGTTTTAATCCCTCCGGTATTATAATCTGCTGTTTTTCAGCTCCCGTTATAATACTCACAATCATCAGAAGTAATATTAGTAATATATATTTTATTTTCATCATTTTAAAAATTCCTCTAACTTTTCTTTTAATTTTGTCCAATCAGGTAAATGTATACCTTTTATACCAAATTTTTCAGCAGCCTCTATATTGACTTTCATATCATCAATAAACACCGTTTCTTCAGGATTTAAAGAAAATTTATTTAAAATCTCCTCGTATATCTCTTTTTCAGGTTTTAAAAGATGACAGTAACAGGATACCGTATGTCCGTCAAAATTTTTGAAAAAATCATATTTTTCATATATATCTTCAAAAGCTCCTTTATGAAAATTTGACAGAATATACAAATTATATTTTTTCTTTAATTCAGGCAATAATTCAATATTTTCTTTTATAGGAAGCAGCAGTCCTGAAAAATTTGTATCAAAAAGCCTATCGATTTCTTCCGCTTCTTCGGGTACCCTTTTCTTAAATATTTCCTTAGCGTCTTCATATGACAGGGTTCCTCTGTCAAGCATAAGCCATTCAGGACTTGCAAATACTTCTTTTAAAAACTTTTCATTTTTTGTATAATCCCGAGGATTAAAATTTATAAGGACATTTCCCAAATCAAACACAATATTCCTAACAGCCATTATCTTCTCCAATCTTTATAATTAAAAAATATTTTTACATCTAAATAACGATATCTGAATAACAATATTATTTTATAATTTCTAAATATTATAAATTTTCAGTTTTTCTATTTTGATATTTTAAATTTCTATATTTAATAATAGATATACCCGTATTACCGTGTTTGTAAAAACTGCTTTATATATCCTGATATTTTTTAAATAATCAGATATTACAATTAATCAACCATAAAATCTCTTATATATTGCAATACATCTTCTTTTTTAACTTCGGAATTTTCTCCCGTTCTTCTGTCCTTAATCTCGACAATTCCTTCAGCTGCACCTTTTCCTACAACTATTTTTAAAGGAAACCCTATTAAATCCGCATCTTTAAATTTAAATCCCGCTCTTTCGTTTCTGTCATCCAGAACGGTCTCTATTCCATTATCGGATAATTCAGCATATATTTTTTCTCCTAATGAAACCTGTGTTTCATCTTTAATATTCGCAATTATCACATCGACTAAATAAGGAGCAATATTTTTGGGCCATATGATACCGAACTCATCGTGATTCTGCTCTATAGCTGCTGCCATAACTCTTGAAATCCCGATACCGTAACATCCCATTTTTATTATCTGTTGCTTTCCATTTTCATCAAGGACAGTAGCATTCAATGCTTTTGAGTATTTATCTCCCAATTTGAATATATGCCCGACTTCAATCCCTTTTGCCAGTTTTAAAGTTCCTTTTCCGTCGGGAGAAGTATCTCCCTCCTTTGCTTTTCTTATATCTGCGACTAAATCATATACTATATCTTCGATATTTACGTTTATATAATGATACTCCTCTTTATTCGCACCTAATGCAAAATTTCTCACATATTTGACAGTTTCATCAATTACTACTTTCAGTCCGTCCTTTTTCTCATAAGAACCCGCATACCCCGGTACCAGACCAAATCTTTCACATTCTTCAGGAGTCATCATTTCAAGCTCAATTTTCGCTCCGATAGCATTTTTCAATTTTATGGAATTTACATCCAAATCCCCCCTTATCAATGCCAATACAAAGTTTTCCCCGTCTTCCGTAACTTCTTTCAGCATTACCGCTTTTACGGTTTTTTCTTTAGGAATATTCAAAAAATTTGCCAAATCTTCTATTGTTTTTGCATGTGGAGTTTTTACCAGTTCTTTCGTCAATTTTTTCTCATCACTTTCTTTCAGTTCAATAATGCTTACTGCTTTTTCCACATTTGCCGCATAATTTGAAGAATCATCGTACAGAATATCATCTTCTCCGCTTTCTGCGAGCACCATAAATTCATGCGAAGAATCTCCGCCTATAGAACCTGAATCAGCTTCTACAGCTCTGAAATTCAGCCCACATCTTGTAAATATTCTTTCATATGCAGATTTCATATTTATATATTCTTCGTCGAGGGATTTCTGGTCAATATGAAAACTGTAAGCATCTTTCATAATAAACTCTCTCCCTCTCATAAGTCCAAATCTCGGTCTAATTTCATCTCTGAATTTAGTCTGTATCTGATAAAGATTGAAAGGTAAATCTTTATATGAAGATACCATATTTCTCACTATATCCGTTACCACCTCTTCATGAGTAGGCCCTAAAGCAAATTCCCTTTCATTTCTGTCTTTCAGTCTCATCAGTTCGGGTCCGTAAGCAAACCATCTTCCCGATTCTTCCCATAAGGAAGCAGGCTGCAACACAGGCATAAATATTTCCTGAGCCTTTGCTCTGTCCATTTCTTCCCTTGTGATATTTTCTATTTTTCTTAAAACTCTGTATCCTAAAGGCAGATAACTGTACACTCCTCGTGTGAGCTGCTTTATCATTGAAGCTCTTAACATCAGTTGATGACTTATTATTTCAGCTTCTTTAGGTGCCTCCTTGTATGTTTTTAGAAATGCTTCCGATAATCTCATTTTTCAATATATGCAATATTCCTGAAAATCAGGATATCTATTGCATTTCTCCTTTCCTTTTTATAGTTATGATATAATCATAGAATTTAGAATTTTTCAAATAGTTCATTATTTTTCATAAAATATAATTTTTCCTTTTTATTTTATCATTTTCCCTATGAAATGTCTACTTATTACGGCACTAAATTATACATCCCGAAATCATATGATAAATTTATTTAAAATTTTTTCAAAATTATATAACACAAATATGTAACATAAAATAGAAAATGACTGTCAAAAAATAATCCCTATGACAAACTATATTTTACTTTAGAAAACTATATTTTTTCCACTTCATTATTATTAAATTTTATTTCCGATACGATTACCGACATCAGTATCAGTGCCGCTCCTATCAGCACTTTCAGAGTCAATACTTCTCCAAGCATAAGAAAGGCAAATAAAGGAGCAAACAAAGACTCTGTCGTCAATATTATCGAAGCCCTCGTAGACGTAGTCCATTTTTGAAAATATGTCTGTAATAAAAAAGGAATTGCAGTTGAAAATACTGTCAGATAAATTACCGAAACCAGTGCCATACCGCTCAGAGGTTTTATTTCCTTTATTCCTGAAATAAATATTAGATTAAATAAAAACAGAAAACCTCCTATCAACATCTGAATTAAAACCAGATTTATCGTGTGAACTCTTTCACTGTAATATCCTGTCGCCGCAACCTGAGCTGCAAAAAAGAATGCAGAAATTATAGTCAGAATATCTCCCTTATTCAGGTTCGTCAAATTCATCTCATTGTCAAAACTCATAATCCCCACTCCCATTACACATAAAATGGAAGCAAGAAATGTGGATTTGTTAGGTCTTTCCTTATATATAAACCAGAAAATATAAGGAACGATAACTACATTTATCGCAGTAAAAAAGGCATTATTACTTGCCGTTGTCAGCTGCATTCCGAAAGTCTGGAAAGCATATCCGAAAACCTGAAATGCTGCTATCATAAATCCCGCTTTAAAATCATAAAGAGTTATTTTCTTCATTTTTTTTCGGAAAAGAGCAAAAAGGACGGCAAATCCGCCTAAAAACCTTATTGTCAGAAGGTAAAACACATCCATATTTTCATTTAGTCCTATTTTCACAAAAATAAAACCTAATCCCCACAATATTCCTACAAGAAGCAACCCCATATCAGCACTACGTTTTTTCATTTTTCAAAGCTCCTTTCTGAAATTAAAATAAAATTTTTTTCTATTTTTAACTAATTATTTTCACTGATTTTTATGAAATTTCTCATATATGTCTCTTTTCAGAAACTCATTTTCTATTTTTCCTTTATTTTTTTCAAGATAATCAATTACATAATCTCTTATCCTCTTTATTTCCTTTACATTTTTTACAATATCCGTCATCATCATATCGGAAACTCCGCTCTGTCTTGTACCCAGTATTTCTCCCGAATTTCTCAATTTCAAATCTTCCTCGGCTATTTTAAAACCGTCTGTCGTTTTTTCCATAATCTGAAGTCTTCTTTTTGACAAATCATTGTCAGTTTCAGACTCCAAAAAGCAGTAAGACTGATATTTACCCCGTCCTACCCTTCCCCTCAACTGATGAAGGGAAGACAACCCAAATCTTTGGGCATCCCTTATTATCATTATGGAAGCATTGGGAACATTGACCCCCACTTCTATTACAGTCGTAGATATCAGTATATCCAGCTCATGATTTTTAAATTTTCTCATTATATCCTGTTTTTCCTTATAACTCTGTCGCCCATGGATTAATCCTAACCGTCTGTCAGGAAAAATTTTGCTGTATTCATCATAAGTCTCCTGTGCGGACTTTACATTCAGAGTTTCACTTTCTTCTATAAGCGGAGAAACGACATACACCTGACGACCTTCTTTTATTTTTCGCTCAATAAATCCATACATTTTATTCTTCTCATCAAGGTCTTTTATCCATTTGGTCTTTATAGGCATACGTCCCTTCGGCAGTTCGTCAATAATGGAAACATCAAGATCCCCGTATATGGTGAGAGCAAGAGAACGGGGTATGGGAGTAGCACTCATTACTATAAGGTTGGCAATGCTTCCCTTTTCTCTTAAAAGTTTTCTCTGCACAACACCAAATCTGTGCTGTTCATCTATCACTATCAACCCCAGATTTTTAAAAACAACGTCATTTTCTATAAGGGCATGTGTACCTATGACAATATTCACAAGCCCGTTTTCTATTTCAGATAAAAGTTTTTCCCTCTTCTTTCCTTTTACACTTCCTGTCAGCAGTTCGACTCTCACATCGAGATTATTGAATATATCCACTATTCCAAGATAATGCTGTGTTGCCAGTATTTCCGTAGGTGCCATTATTACACCCTGATAACTGTTTTCAGCCATATAAAGAAGCATAATAAGAGTGACTATGGTTTTCCCTGAACCCACATCTCCCTGTATCAGCCTATTTACTATTTTTCCTGCTTTCAGCTCCTTATAAATCTCACTTATTACTTTTTTCTGGGCTTTCGTCAAATCATATTCCAGATTTTCTATAAATCTGCTCACGAGCTTTTTGTTATCTTCCAGCTCATAAATATTGTTATTTTCCTTGTCGGTTTCAAATCTGTTCTGTAAAATCCCCATTTCAAGAAGAAGAATTTCTTCAATCATAAATCTTTTTTTAGCTTTTTCTTTCTTTTCAAAATTTTCGGGAAAATGAATATTTAATATCGCCTCTTTTCTTGAAAGCAGCCCCTCTTTTTTCATTAAATCTTCAGACATATTTTCCTGTAGCAAATACCCATAGTCGAGTAATGCTTCATTTATTATTTTTCTTATGGCTTCCTGCCTCAACGAAGCTACTGACGGATAAATAGGCATTATCTGCTCATATTTCAGGGAACCTTTCACTATACCGTCCTGTATTCTTTTATATTCAGGATTTATCAGCTGAAATTTGGCTGAACGTTTCACTTTCCCGTAAACAAGGAGTTCATCGCCTATCTTTATATTACTTTTTATAAATCTATTATTAAACCATACTAATTCTACAATCCCCGTATCATCTTTCAATATTGCACGGAACATAGTACGTCCCGCTTTTATATACTGATTTACAGTATTTATAATAACTCCTTTTATAACTACAAATTCATCCGGAAGTATATCTTCTATATTTTTGCTGTTTGCCTTGTCTTCATAAGCTCTCGGGAAAAAATAAAAGAGCTCGTATAAAGTATATACACCAAGTTTATTAAACTTACTCACAGCTACTTTACCTGCCCCTTTGATTTTCAATTCTTCCAGATTTTTAAACAATAAGTTATATGTTGCCATTTTCCACTTCCATCATATTTTTATTTTAATCATATCTATATTATCATATTATACGCCTTTTGAAAAGATGAAGTTATCTAAAAAATAAAAAAGAGGGGGTCTCCTCATAAGTCAAAATAATTGACAGCCTCTTTTTTATTTTCATATTCGTTATTTTTATTTGTTATTTTTTCTAAACAATCAGTAAACTCGGTTTCAACAGCAATATCAATCCCAGAATAATCATCAGTATTCCTCCGAACAGGTTTACCCATTTGGAATATTTTGTTGTAAGCTGTAATTTATTTACACTTAGTAAAGCCAGCCCAAAAACCATTATATCATCTATCATATAACCTATAATATATATAAAAGTATAAATCTGTCTATTCCAGAAAGAAATATTGTTTATCTGAAGTATTTTCGTATAAGTTTGAGGTATTCCTACCGAACACGCAAATTCTATAACATTTACAGACAGTGCCAACCCTATTATTCCAAGTGCTGTCAGCAGTGTAAAAGGCTTATTCGCAATTTCTCTTATTTGATTTGAAATTTTGGCTCTCTTTTTAAAGTCGGTTACTTCACAGGAAAGTTCATCTCCTTTTTTCAGATAATTTCTTACAAAAAATATTCCGCCTATTATTCCGACAATTCCTACAATAGGAGTTACCCATTTATCCAAACCTACAAAATCCCATGTATAAAGCCATGCATTCAAAATCAGATAATACATTACCGCTTCAGCAAGGATAAACAGCCCTGCCACTCTGAACATCTTAGTTTTACTGCCCACAGCAATAAGAGCGGTCAGAAACAGCACAAGCACCCACATCGCACAAGGATTGAAACCGTCAACAGTTCCCAAAATTAAGGACATTAAAGGAAGCGAATAATCCGTTAAATCGACACTTTTATTTATAAAAGGAATATTTACAATTACCTGTCTGGAAGCATCTTTTGTAAGTCCCGGTATTTCACAGACTTCATCTCCCTCACAGACGGAGCCGTTTGAACTTATATTCTCATATTTACCGTTTTTTACATATTCTTCCAATGTAAGAACCGAATTAGCCTTTTTTCCCTCATCAATTAATTTTACAATTTCCTTACCTGTTGTATCAGGGGTATTAAATCCTTGTATAATGTGTCCGTTTAAATATATAATCGGAGTTCCTTTTACGAGTTTCAGCTTTGTCGTAACTTCATCAAAAAATTTTTTATTTTCCCCGTTCTCATCAATTTTATATTCAATATATTCAAAATCTTTTCTTTTATTAGACAGTTCCGTCAAAAATTTTTCTAAATTTGCACAATTTTTACAGTCTTTTCTCCCAAAATATTCAATCTTAACCTTATCTACAGCCGATGAAAGCGTTCCTACCATAGATATTACAAAAAATAATATTATCATTTTAGTTACTTTGTTTTTTAAAATTGATTGCACCATAATTTTCTCCCGATTTTTAATTATTCTTTATAGATAATAACAGTAGAAACTGCATATTCTTTACTGTGTGAAATGCTTATCTGTATTTTTAGATTTTTCGCTTGATTTAATAATTCATTGTAAAGGATAACATTCGGTTTTCCAAGCTCATCATTCAATATCTCAACATCACTTAATGAAAATCCCCTCACTCCTGTCCCGAGAGCTTTGGAAACAGCTTCTTTTGCAGCAAATCTGCCTGCATAGCTGGCATAAGGATTTTTTTTCTGCTCTACATATTCTATTTCTTTTTCAGTATAAACTTTTCCCTTAAAAGAAGAAGTCCTGTTAATAGCGTCTCTTATTCTGCTTATTTCGATAATGTCGGTTCCGATTCCGTATATTTCCATTTATTCTCCTTTATACTTACTTTTCTTTATACTTGCTTTTTTATAAAAAATAGATGGAAACAATAACTTAAACACCGTTATTTCAAGAAGAAAATAACTTTTTATAAAAAAGAAAAATAAAAATTTTTATTATATTATTTTTTCAAAAACTTAAATTATAATCCATATATTTTTTTAGCATTTTCAGTAGTAATTTCAATTACTTTTTCTACAGGAACTTCTTTTATCCTTGCTATCTCTTCAGCTACATATTTTGTATAAACAGGCTGATTTCTCTTTCCTCTGAAAGGGACAGGCGTCAAATAAGGGCAGTCCGTTTCCAGAACTATTTTATCAAGAGACAGTTCTTTTACGAGTTCTTTCGTTTTTCTGTTATTTTTAAACGTTACTGTTCCGCCTACTCCTATATAATATCTGTCAAGAAAAGGTTTTGCCGCCTGAAAGGAGCCGGGATAACAATGAAGTATCCCTCCTACGTTAGGATATTCCTTTAAAATATCAAGGGTGTCCTGTAACGCTTCCCTTGTGTGAATAACAATAGGCAGCTTTACTCTTTCTGCAAGTTCTATTTGTTTTCTGAAACCTGCTTTCTGTACTTCTTTAGGGTCTTCCATCCAGTGATAATCGAGTCCTATTTCCCCTATCGCGACAACCTTTTTCTCATTTAATGCCAGTTTCTCCAGCTCTTTTTCGACATCATTATTGTATTTTTTTATGTCTACGGGATGTATGCCTATTACCGCATGGACAAAGGAGTATTTATTTGAAAGTTCTATACTTTTTAATGAACTTTCCATATCAAAGCCTATACTTACAATCCCTTCCATTTGTTCCGATATATCTTTCATAACAATATCAAAATCTTCCTGAAACTGCTCGTCATATATATGCGTATGTGTATCTATTATTTTTTTCATTTTTTTCCTTTACAGTTCTTAACTAATATTCAATTTCTTAATCTCAAAAACAAAAAATTTATGCAAAACATGTTTAGAACATAATAATGCAAAAATAATATTTATGAATTTTTTTAGATGATTTCTACTTCGGATAATTCAGATTTTCCTCATTCAATTTTTCCAATGTTTCTTCCAAATATTTCTTAGCTTCAAAATTTGCCATAGGTAAATTCTGGTCTAAATAATTTCCACATTCTATGGCTGTCGCTCCGGGTACATCACCTTTAAATTCAGCCATAAATTTGAAAGTTTCTTTCATTAATTCAACTATATCTTTTGACTCCAGTTTCCCTTTAAGTATGAGATAAAAACCTGTTCTGCATCCCATAGGTCCAAAATATACTATCTTATCTTTCCAGACAGGATGATTTCTTAAAAATGTAGCTCCTAAATGCTCCATTGTGTGAAGTTCAGCTATATTGATTACAGGCTCTCTGTTAGGAAGTTTCATTCTTATGTCGAAACTTGTAAGATAATTCCCGTTTATTTCATCTATTCTTGAAACATAAAGCCCCCTGTTAAGTCTTATATGGTCTACTTGAAAACTTGCTATTCTTTCCATATACAATCATTCCTTTCATTTATTATTTTATAAAAAAATTTTTTGCTATATTTTTTCGCTATATTTTTCTATTTATATTTCGTTCTATTTATTTTCTATTTTCTTATTTTAAAATTTTTTATTTAAAAAAATTTCTTTTCTATCTCTTTATATTTATTGATGATTCTATCAATAAATCTAATGTTTGAGTGTAGTCATATCCTTTTGAAGCTGTACTTTTAGGCAAAAGACTTGCAGCAGTCATTCCGGGCAATGTATTCACTTCCATAAAATAAGGCTTATCTCCTACTACCATAAAGTCCACTCTTGCAAATCCTTCACATTTTACTGCGTGATAGCTGTCATAGGCAAATTTATCTATTTCATCCTGTATTTTTTTCTCAAATTCAAATACAAATTCTCTTGCTCCTCCGTCAGAATATTTGGACTTATAATCGAAATAATCTCCTGCAACAGCTTCTATTTTAAGTGTAGGATAGACTTTTCCATTGATGATAGGTACACTTATTTCAGTTCCCGTGAGAACTTCTTCCACCAATGCTTCTTTGTCCATAGTATACACAAGCTCAAGAGCTTTTGCAAATTCTTTTTCATTTTCGACAAAACTCACTCCTATACTTGATCCGCCTGAATTAGGCTTTACTATAACTCTATCTCCCAATCTTTCTTTTATCTCCTGAAAATCTGCCAGTTCTCCCTCTCTTATGCAAATCCCTTTTGCTGTCCTCACCCCGTAAGTTTCCACTATTTTTTTTGTGAGTTCCTTATCCATGCACAATGCACTTGTCATAACTCCCGAACCGCTGTAAGGAATTCCAAGACTTTCAAGGATTGCCTGTATTCTTCCGTCCTCACCAAATGCTCCATGTAGAGCTATGTATACAAAATTTAGATTTAAATCTTTTAATTTTTCAAATACTTCCTTTTCCGAATTTATGACAACATCAAAAACCTCGTATTTATCTCTGTTCAGATTTTTTATAATCTCTTTTCCGGTATTCATTGAAACTTCCTTTTCAGTAGAAATTCCTCCTCTTATTACTCCTACTCTCAGTAATTCCGACATCTCAAACATCCTTTCTTCTTTATTATATTTCTTATCTTATATCCTTTATATTTTTTATTCTTTATATCTTAATATTCTTTATATCTTTAAACATTTCTAAATTCATCGCTATTTTCTAGATTCTTGATTTTAGCCATAAGACAAGGTTTGCTCATTAGATAAAAAAATAATTTATATATTTTATTGTTTTTTTGAAATAATTCTAATTAGCTATTATTTTATCGTTGTTTTTAATTTTAGCCGTAAGACAAGGTTTGCTCATTAGATAGAAAAATAATTTTTATGTTTTATCATTTTTTTGAAATAACTCTAATTAGCTATTATTTTACCATTTTTTTGAAATTACAAAGTAATCATTGTATTTAATGTCTATTTTTATATTCTGAATATTTTATCATTTTTATAAAATAACTCTAATTAGCCATTATTTTATCGTTTTTGTTAAATAACTCTGACAGACTAAATATTTTATATTTTTTCAAAATCTTTTCTCTGAAAATTTAACAATATATAATTTAGCAAAATTTTTATTTTACATATCTTTAAAATCTTTTTCCTCAAATGTATATTTTTTACCGCAGAAATGACATTCCACTTCTATCTTTCCTTCTTCTTCAAGAATATGATTTATCTCCTTTTTGCCCAAAGTCATTATCCCTTTATAAAATTTTTCTTTTGTACAATTACATTTATATTCAAGTGCCGATTTTTCAAGTATCTCATAATCTTCGACATATTTTTTTACATGAGCACCCGATATTTCGGCTTCATCTTCAACGATTGAAATATCTTCATATAACAGTTCCGCTATTTTTTCAGAAGTAAATCCTCCCGATAGAAGTTCGGTTATACTTCTTATCTGCCTTAATTTATCTTCAAGTTTATCTATAAAGCTATCTTCTACTCCCGGAAGAAGCTGTATTATATAGCCTCCGGCTTTCTCCACATTGCCGTCATCCGAAAGTTTTACTCCCAATGCAACTACAGATTTCACCTGTTCGGAAATTAGAAAATAATGAGCCATTGTATCCGCTATGTCTTCGCCTGCGAGATGAGTCAGTCCGACAAAAGGTTCTTTCAATCCCATATCTTTTATTACTTGTAGCGTTCCGTTTCCTATAAATTTCACATGACCTTTTTCATCGGTTATAAATTCTCCTTTTTCATTTACTATACTGTTTAATTTTTCATTTTCAACAGTTCCTATATAACCTTTTACTTCCCCTTTTTTATTACCCGTAGCGAGCATATTTCCGTAAGGACCGTCTCCGTTTATTTTCAGTGTAAGTAAATCATTATCTCCTTTCAGATCTTTCCCCATAATTGCAGTTACAGTCAGTAACTTCCCGAATAACATAGTTGCCACAGGGTCAAGGTTATGTATGCTTTTTGCTTCCTTTACTATCTCTGTCGTATCACATATAAAAAATCTGGCACATTTACTTGTCCCTCTTATCAATTCAGATTTTTCTTTCATTTTTTACTTCCTTTTTTCTCTATTATTATTTAAAAGAGGCACTTTACACGTGCCTCTATATTATTTTATTTTTTATCCAGCTTAGGCTCGGTAAGTTTCTGATCTTTTCCGGCATTCGGTCCCTCCTGAAGAATCTGATTTTCGTTATCATTTTCTTCTTCACCGTCAGTTCCTAAAGTATTCAAATTTGCTAAAGTTGTATTCAGCTTACCGAATAAAACATCTATATTTTCAGCCGTTACATTTATTTTATTTCCTTCTTTTGTTTTTACAACGACAAATTTTGTAACATTTTTAGCTTTTGGAACTTCTTTAGATTCCAGCACTTTTTTAAATTCTTCTTCTATAGGCGGTGTGTTACTTTGGGAAAATGTATCTTTAAGAAGTTTCTGAAAAATCATCATAAAAACTTTTTGTGTGTCCACATTTTCGACAGAAACAGTAATTATTGTTACATCTCCCTGTTTTTCCTTGCCTACTATTTCATATTTTATATTTTTAAATAACGTTTCAAAAAATAGTTGCTGCATTTTATTATTATATTCCAATTTCAAATCTTTCGTAAAATCTTTATTCACGGAATATTTAGAAGCCTCATCAAATTTCTTTTCTTTTACATTATCTATAAATTTTGATACTACAGTTTCAGGATTTTCCCCACAGCTGATTATCAAAATGAATATAAAAACTCCCAATAATATTTTCTTCATTATCTGCTCCAATCTTATTTCATTTTGTCTCATTTTACATTATTTAAAATAACAAGTCAAGCCCAATTAGTTTCCTTGAAATTAATAGGTTACAACAGCTCCTCTACCTGACTCATCTTTTTGATTTATTGATAACTGAACGTATTCTTTCCATAATTTTTTATTATTTTTTCATTTCTTTTTCAATTTTTCTAACTTTTTTAATTAATTCGGGAACTTTTCCCATAGACATTTTTACTCTTAAATCTTCCATATGTTCTCTCAAAGGATATCCTGACATCTGCTTTCCGTCAGGTACATCATTTGTAACTCCTGATCTCGCAGCTATTATGACATTATTTCCTATTTTTAGATGTCCTGCAACTCCAACTTGACCTGCAAGAGTAGTATTATCTCCTATTTCTACACTGCCCGATATACCTGTCTGAGCGACGATAAAACAGTCTTCTCCAATTATATCATTATGAGCTATATGCACAAGGTTATCTATTTTAGTACCTTTCTTTATTACGGTATCCCCTATCGTTCCTCTATCTATACACGTATTTGCACCAATTTCGACTTCTTCTCCTATAATAACATTCCCTATCTGCTCTATTTTCATATTATGTCCTTTTACTTTTACAAATCCAAATCCGTCAGAACCGATTACAGCTCCGGGCTGTATTATTGAACCGTTTCCTATTTTTGTAAATTCCCTTATTGTTACATTGGAATAAATAATACAGTTATCTCCTATTTCAGTTCCTTCAAATATGGAAACATTAGGATAAACTATTGTATTCTTACCTATTTTTACATTATGCCCAATGTATGTATTTATTTTTGATACGGTAGCAGTTTCATCAATTACAGCTGTATCCTCTACGGGTTTTTCAAAAGGTTTTAATTTAGGTTTGAAATAATTAAGCAAAATCGGCATAAGTTCCCTCGGATTACTTTTTACAACTATATAATTTTTATTTTCAGGTAATCCCTGATAAAAAGGTACTATTATTGCTCCTGCATTACACTCTTCTATTTTTTTCAGCATTTTTTCATCTGCGGCAAAAGTTATTTCTTTCTCATTTGCTTGAAAAAAAGGTGATAGTCTAAGAAAACTCAGACTATCATTTCCTTTTATATCACCGTTTATCAATTTTGCTATATCTTTAATATTATACATATGGAAACAACTCCTTAATGGTAGTTTCATTTCTATTTTCCGTTTTTTAGCTCATCAGACTGAAATTATTAGAATGTCTGTCCAAAACTGAAATAGAATTTTCCTCCTGTTTTTCTTCCACCTTTTTCTTCAGGGTCAAGCGGCCAACCATAGTCAAATCTCAAAGGACCAATTGGAGTATTCAATCTCACTCCTATTCCGACACCTTTTTTAAGGTCTGCAAAGTTATTTGCATTTTTTCTGTCAGGTGAGTATACTTTTTTACCATTTACTGTTTTAACATTCTGCCATGCATTACCTATATCGAAGAATGCCACTAATTGAATATATTTATTTACCTGTGTTCTATTTTCTATTGTTGCATGGAATTTATTAAATCCGTCAAATTTACCGTAATCATATCCTCTTAATGTTTCAGCTCCACCTATGCTGTATCTCAGCGCTTCAGGAGTTCCGCTTCCTGTGGATCCCCATACTACTCTATACGCCATTACGTTCTTATCTTTAAAGAATGTAGGGTGATACGCTCTCAAGTCAGCTTCAAACTGATGATAGTATCTCTTATCTTTTATCAAATCTCCATATTCATAAGTCAACGTAGAATAAATACCTTTAGTAGGGCTGAAAGAATTATCTCTTGAATCATAGATAATTGACGGAGAAACTGCTATAAGATTATATTTATCATTAAT
This sequence comes from uncultured Leptotrichia sp., assembly GCA_938017765.1. GTDB lineage: Bacteria > Fusobacteriota > Fusobacteriia > Fusobacteriales > Leptotrichiaceae > Pseudoleptotrichia. The sequence continues at coordinate 20,726 of CALIJH010000070.1, read as the reverse complement.
TTGTTTTGAGCCTAAAATTTCCCTATAATGGTCATATCTTACAGAAGTTCTCACAAATATCTTATCATTTAATCCTTTACCTATTGTCCATCTTGTACCTATTTTTCTTACTTTTTCTACTTCATTCTGAGCCGCATCGTCATCTACACTTTCTTTCCAGTATATGGAACCTCCACCCTGAACACGTTCCGTTCCTCTTATCCAAGGATCAAACCAGCTTAATTCAAGAGTTTTATCTCCTTTATTTGAAGCCTCTATGTTAAATGCAGCTTCCTGCCCTCTTCCAAGGAAGTTGGAATCTGATAATTTAATTCCTCCTACCAATCCTACTGATGTTCCATATGATATACTTCCGTTTATAGTAGTTGTAGGTCTTTCTTCAACAAGAAATTCGACTACTCTTGCATTAGGATCATTTTCTTTTCCGCTTAAAACAGGTTCTATTGATGTAAATACACCTGTTCTGTAAAGTTCTCTTATTGTAGCTTCGACATTTTTAGTTTCAAAAACTTCTCCCGGTTTTACTGCCTGAGATCTTTCAAATACATAAGGCTGTGTTCTTAATTTTGTAGCATATTCACTTGATCTTTCGTTATCTTTTTTAGTTGATACTTTTTTAAATGAAACTGAATCTACTATTCCCTCTGTCAGCTCAATATTAACTTCTCCTGCAGGACTTACAGATATAGCTTCTATTCTTGCCAAAGAGTACCCTGCTTTGGCATAATATCTTATTATTCCATTATTATCAGGATTTAGAAGATTACCGTTTAAAATTTCTCCTTCTTTTATTCCGAGTGCTTTTTTCAATTCATCCTGAGTAAATAATGTATTTCCTTTTATATTTACACTTTGCACAGCAGGATTTTCTTCCACTAAGTATAAAACTGAAATTGTATTATCCGTTTTTCTGTCAACTTTAGGTTCAACAGTTGAGAACAGACCTGTCTGGAAAATTTTTGCCGCTCCGTTTATCGCTTCCTGTGGAGTGAAATATTCTCCTACTTTCACAGGCACATCTTTCAGAAAATCATCTTTGTTAAGAGTTTTTATCCCTGATATGTCTACACTTGAAACTTTAAATTCTGTTTTCTTATTTAAATCTTCTGCCGATTCTTCTCTTTGAGCCAGTTGCAGAGCATTCCCGGCCTCATCGACTTCGATTACTAAATTAACAGTATCTCCTTCAACTTTAGGATATACATTTACGTTGGAGATATAACTTAACCTTTTTAAAGCCAAGTATATATCACTTAAACTTTTATTTGAATACACTTCCCCTGTTTTGACAGGTAATTTCTCTAAAAGAAAATCTTCAGGTAACTGATTTAAGTGGGAAAATTGTATTGTTCCTACTCTCAAATCCTTTCCTTCCGCTACTACCAAGCCGTTTACCGTCAAAAATAGTGTAGCTGTTACTATTAAAGCGTAAATTTTTCTTTTCATTATTTCCTCCCTGAATTATTTAGTTAAAATATCTAATTTTTTTCTTCGGAATATTTTTTTCATCAAATCTCCAAAAGTATTTGCTCTTGCTGAAAAATCAACTCCGATATAGTAATTCATTTCATTTTTTATGCTCTTTATATTCGTACTGTTACTCATATCTTCTTTTCTGTTATTTCTTGCTACTGTTTCTCCACCTAATCTGACTTCAAAACCGTCAGTTACATTATAGTTGATCCATGCATTATATCCTAAAGGATTTGTCGTATTGGATTCTTTATCTTTAGCTTGGAAAGGGAATTTCACTTCTAAATTCCAGAACCACTTATCCTTATAGAGATTATCCTGTATATATAATGTCGTTGCTCCACTGTATTTCCCTGTATCTTCCGACCTCTTGAAATCAGTTTTTACAGATACGTTTGTCAATCCCAATGTATCTCCAATTTTATCAGTTACCGGAGAAAAAATCAACTGATTTAATGTAGTATTCAACACAGAGCCTATTACTGCTGTCCCTTCCTGTGCCGTACCGTCAGGATTATCTTCAGTTTTTCCCGATGTATTAAATGCAAGTAATGATAAAATCTGCTCTTTTGTAAGTCCTGAATCGGATTTGAATGCCACATTGGCATCTTTCAGAAAACTGTTCATGGAGATTTCAATTCTTTCACCATTTATAGTAGTACTCGCTTCAAAGACTATGAAAGGGTTCATTTGAGCCATTGACGCCATAGGATCAGTAAATCTGACTTCGGCATTTTCTATTTTAAACTTATTATTATTTAAGATAAAGGAACCTTTTTTCAGCGTATAGCTTCCTAACAGATTTATTTCACCCGCTTCATAGAAAATTCTGCTTCCTCCGACTATTTCTCCTTTTATATTTTTAGCAAGACTTATATTTGGTATATTCAGTTTCAGATCTCTCGTTGTCTGAATATTTACATCTACTGTATACTGTTTCACTATTTTGTCTATTACTTCTTCTACAATACCTTCTACTATGGTCTTTTCTTTCAGTTTCTTTTCCTGTGCTTCAGCTGAAAGTTCTTTTTTTTCTCCGCCGCCAAAATCAGGTATTCCTCTTATTTCACCCGCATTTACAGTCAAATTTCCGAATAAATTATTTTGAGTAAACTTCGCATCTCCACTCAGTACAAGGTCTATGTCTTTTCCATATCTCACACCGACCCTATTTAAAACTGCATTTAGCTCAAATTTTCCAAGCTCAAGTCTTTTTGTTCTCATAAAATCAGGCGGAACTCCCGGAACATCAAGATCTCCTTCGACTTTAAATGTTCCTCCGTTATAACCGCCATCCAGACGGTTGATGTTCAATTTTCTGTTCATAACATTAATATCTACATTCAGATTTTCTACATCAGTCAGTTTATCTTTTGTCTTATAGTAGAAATTATCAAGTAAGATTTTTCCGCTCGTTTGCTCATTGGAGAACACTATATCTATATTTGCTATTCCGCTTGCTTTTTCAATGTCCTTTCCTACTCCTAAGAATGCCAGATTGAAATCTTTAGCAAGCACTGACATATTATAATTGATAGGCATAAAATCCAGATATCCGTTTACAAGCAGAGGGTTCTGTTCATATTCAAGATAAAACTGTCCTATATTCAGTCCGGTATTATTGGCTTGAACATCTATATCCAGATTGTCTACAGGAAACCCGCTTAATACAAGTTTATCGGATTTTATTTTCAAATCCGTAAAGAAGTCATCGGGTTTACCTTTTAGGATAAAGTTTAAATCTATATCTCCACTATATCCCTTATCTTTTAAATCCTGAACCGAGTCCAGAGCAAACTTCTGATTTTCAAGTTTATAGTCTATGTCTATATTTTCCAAATCAAATTTTGTATTTGTTTTGAAAAGTTCTTCACCGTTATCTCCGACCAATGTAAAGTCTTTTATATCAAATGTGCCGTATTTAAAGAGCTTATCCACATTACCGTCAGAATATTCCATTATGGTTGCCACATGAGGTAATCTAAATCCTTTATAACTTATATTATCAAAAATTACCTTTCCAGTCAAATCAAATTTATTTAAATCTCCTTTCAGATTTAAAACAGACCATGTTCCAAAGGTCAAATCTGTAAATTCAAACAGTTTCGGTATATCAGGTTCATTAATATTAAGAGTTATATCAGCAAGTCCTGTTTTTAAATCATATATACCTTCCACGTTATTATTTCTCAATTCAAAGTTTCTGAAATTGAGTACACTGTTTTTTATATCTATAATTCCCTTAGTTTCCCCTATATACTGGGAATTTATAGTAGTTCTTGCAGGTGCCATAGTTATATTTCCTGAAAGATTGTCAATTTTTCCGTTCAAATTCATCGATATATTGTCGACATATACATTTACTTCAGGTTTTGAGGTGTTATACAGGATATAATTATTTAAATCAGATTTTATATTCATTTTTCCTGTTTTTAAATTATACTGACCTGTCGCACTTAATTTTCCATTATGTAAATCAATAATATTTAAAACATTATTTCTTATATTCAGCTCCCCTGCTACATTCTTAAATCTCTGATAACCTAACCACAGTTCTTCCATTTTAGCATCTACATCTAAGTTTAAACTTAGCAAATTTCTTATTTTCCCCTTAGCATAAAGTTCCTCATATTCTACGATATATCGTCCGAAAGGACTGTATATACTGTAATTTCCGCTAAGACTATCCGTTTTCCCGCTTATATTGGCATTTAATACAATCGGTAGTTTTGCCGTATCCAGACCTTTTAAATTATATCCGTACTGTCTTAAAAGTTTTGCCGCATCAAAGGATGAATTATTAGCAGAAGTAATTGTATACGAATGGTACATATCCTTTGTTGTAGTTCCTTTGGCATTTATCGTCTGTCCGCCTACATTCACATCGGCATTTACATTGTAGTTTCCGTTGTTTATATTTATCTTGGCATTTATACTGTCAAAATATTTATTTTGACCGCCTTTCAGTTTAGCATTTATTGTCCCTGAATCCAATATATTTTTACTTTTAAAATTAAGTACGAGATTATGGACATCAGGATTTACTTCATAAGTTTGACCGCCATATCTTACAGCGATATAGTCTTTTCCGTCCGCATTAAGGGTCATCACGCTTTTAGCAGGCTCTATTACAAAATCTCCCGTAATTTTACTCGAAACAAAATTTCCTTTTATTATATTGTTTTTATCTATACTGCCTGTTCCGCTTATTACAGGAATTTCGTAATCGGAACCTCTGTTTGTTATAGTGTAATCTCCGTTACCGTTTTTTTCTTTTACATTATATGTAAATTTTTTGCTGCTGACATCGTCCTTTACTTTAAATCCGCCTATAGTTTCGTCAAAATGGAAAGTCGTATTTTCTACCATTAAAATCTGGTCTTTAGTCATCAAAATTTCCGTTTTCAAATCTCTGAAATTATATCCTGCAAACTTTATAGCAGGAGATGAAAATTTACCGTTTAATGTCGTTTCTTTTGTCTTAGTATTTATATCCACATTCAGGTTTCCTGTTACTTCTCCTGAAGCTTTTACTTTTGCATCTCTGAAAAGCTTATACTTGGCAATTTCTTCAAAAGGCGTACTCTGTGCAATTAGTTTAAGGTTGAGTTTTCCTTCATCAATATTCGAGTTCAGTTTGAAAATTACAGGATTATTATTAAATTTTTTTGAAGCATTCACAGTTATAATATTTTTTTTCATATCAATTATTGCTTCGACATCTTCGATATTTCCATAATAATCAGTATATTCAAGAGTCCCGTTTTTCACCGTCAACTTGCCTTCGGCTCTTATTTTCTTTTCAGGATTTCCGTCATTCAGAGTGAGAGTTCCGTTTAAAGTACCTTTTTTAGCCTTTATCATATCAATAGGAACATATTGCCCTAATTCTTCCGTTATATTAATATTTTCAAAGACAAAAGCCAATAAAAACTCCTTTTTACTTGTGTCCGTATTTTTTTTTGTATCAAATAATGATTTCAACGATTCTCTGTTATTTACCAGTTGTCCCAGTTTTATCTTTATTTTTTCCTGTCCGTCGCCATTTCCTTTGGCTTCGAGGGAAAATCCTCTGGATTTGGAAACATCAAGATATCCGTTGACTTTATTTAATTTTTTGCTTATCTTTTTGGCAAAACTTGTATCGGAATAATACAATATAGCATCATGTACATATATTTTCCCTATTCTGCTTGCCCTGTCCACGGTTTTTTTATTCGGATCTCCCGGAGGAAGAATATTGAATACATTAAATTTGTTATTTTTGTATCTTTCCAGATATACTTTCGCATTATAGGCATCGACTTTGGGTAATCTCGAAGGCAACAATAAATTTACATTGGCAGTTGCTTTTTCAGCTTCGATTACTACATTTCCCGACTGGTCTTTTACAATAAGGTTATCTATCAAAATCTTATTGAGACCCCCAAGTCTTACCTTATCAAATTCCACATTCAATCCTGTACTTTTGAGGATTGCTTTTAAATTTCCTTTAAAAATATTGGTAGAAATGTATGCTTTTAATAAAAACAGAGACATTAAAAGCGGAATAAATACATACAAAGTTTTTTTCATATAAGTTTTCAACCGCTATCTACCTCCAATTCTTTATAATATCTATTTCCTAACGAATATTTATTTAAACTTATTCAAAATCAATGTTCATAAGTTCTATTATCCTCGCCAAATCCTCATAATCAAAAAAATCTATTTCTATTTTTCCCTGTTTCTGTAAATCTCCTCTTATAGAAACTTTTGTTTCAAAAAATTCTCTCAATTTATTTTCCAGAAATATTTTTTCTTCATCATTTTCACTGTATCTATCATGCTTATCATAATTTTCATTAATATCAGTTCCATATAATTTTACACTATCTTCATTATTTTTTTCTTTTTTTTCTGAATTTTTCTCACTTTTTTCAGAATATTTTTTTACAATTTTTTCAATTTCCCTGACAGAATATTTTTTTTCGATTATTTTTTGTGCCAAACTTTCCATATCTTCCTTACGTGGTATGCCTAAGAGCGTTCTTGCATGGCCGTAAGACAGCTCGCCTTTTTTTACCATTTCTTTTACTTTTTCAGGCAATTTTAAAATTCTTGTCTTATTTGATATGGATGACCTTGTTTTTCCGAGCTTTTCAGCCAATTTTTCCTGTGTATAACCGTAAACTTCCATAAGCATAATATACGATTCCGCTTCTTCTATAGGGTTCAGATTTTCCCTCTGTATATTTTCCAAAACTGAAATTTCATAGCTCTTGGAATTTCCTGCACTGATTTTTATTACCTGTATCGTTTCCATTCCCAAATCTCTACAGGCTCTGTACCGTCTTTCTCCCGCTATTATCTCATATTTCCCCGTGTCAAGTTTTCTCACTACAATAGGCTGTATCAGACCGTTATTTTTAATGGAATTTTTTAATTCTTCCATTTTTTCATCGTCAAAATATTTTCTGGGTTGGTTACTGTTTGTTATTATTTTATTAATATTTAAAGTCAGCAGCTTCATTTTTCTCCTTAAATTTTGACTGTTAATAATTTTATAACATTCTAATAATCTCACTATATAATCTTATATTGAAGAATATAAAATCCCGTCTATCAATGATTATAAAGGCTTTTTAGCAGGAATACCCGTTTTTCTCGGATATTTTACATCAGTTTTTTTCATTTTTTCTATTTCAAATATTATTCTTTCATCTTTACTTTCAGGAAGATAAAATTTATATATATTTTCTACAGTTGCATCTAATTTTTTCAGAGCATTTTGGCTTTCTTCCAGTTCATTCAGATTTAATTTCTGAGGCAAAAATTTTCCGCCTACTTTTATAAAAGGTATCATATATTCAAGTATTATCCTTAAATTTGCCACTCCTCTGCAAAGAGCCGTGTCAAAAGTTTCTCTTTTGTTTTTTATAAGCTCTTCCGCCCTTTCGGAGCTCGTTTTCACATTTTTAAGTTCCAGATTTTCTATTACTTCATTTATAAATTCTATTTTTTTTCTCACTGAATCTACAAGCAAAAATTCTTTTTCGGGGTAATAAATCGCCAAAACAAGCCCGGGAAATCCCGCTCCCGTTCCCATATCTATTAATTTCTGCTCATCTTTTTTTATTATTTCAGTCAAAAAAAGACTGTCAATAAAATGTTTTTCGATCATTCCTTTTTTATCTCTTATCGCAGTGAGGTTCATAACTTTATTTTTTTCATATAAAAGTTCAAGAAATTTCAGCATTTTTTCTTTTTTTTCATTATCAACCGAAAATCCCGATTTTAAAAGTAATCCCTCAAAATATTCTTTAATATCAATGTCAATCTCAATATTATTTTCCATAATTCTCCATACTTCCAATATCTATTATGATACCCGCTTATCCCGAAAGTTGAACAAATCGGATATAATTATAAATTTTTACGCCTTCATTAATTTTTTAGACTATCTCTTTTTTAGACTTTTAAAGCCGCTTAATCAAAACATTCTAAATAATTCATCTATTTTAATATTCCCTCAAGATACATAAGCAATACTGATATATCCGCAGGGGTTACTCCTGATATTCTTGAAGCCTGACCTACATTATACGGATTTTTTTCTTTCAGTCTTTGCTTTGCTTCACGTGTAATCCCTTTCATAACATCATAATCAAAATTTTTCGGTATTTTTTTATCATCCAGTTTTTTCTGTCTATCCATTATCTGCTTAGCTTTTGCAATATACCCCTCGTATTTCACCTGAACTTCTATCTGATATTCAGTATCTCCGTCAAAAGCAAGATTTGGCATATTTTCCATTATTTCTGCTATATATTTGATATCCTGATAAGTAACTTTTGGCCGTCTTAAAATTTCTTTCAGGGTTGTTCCGCTTTTCAGGGATTCATCATATTTATCAAGTATTTCTACTAATCTTTTATTACTTATGCCTAATTTTATATTTTCAAGTTTTTCAATTGTTTCAGCAACATTTTTCTTTTTTTCTTCTATCCTGTCATAATATTTTTTCTCGAGCAGTCCTATTTTATAGGCTTTTTCCGATAATCTTATATCAGCATTGTCCTCCCTTAAAATAAGTCTGAACTCGGACCTTGCAGTGAACATTCTGTAGGGTTCAAATAGCTCCCTGTTTATAAGGTCGTCTATCATCGTACCGATATAGGAGCTTTCCCTGTCGAGAATAAGGGGTTCTTCTCCTTTGATTTTAAGAGCCGCATTTATTCCCGCGACAATTCCCTGAGCTGCTGCCTCCTCATAACCGCTTGTCCCGTTTATCTGCCCTGCCAGATAAAGGCCTTTGACTTTTTTCGTTTCAAGAGTGTAATCAAGCTCTTCAGGATTTACAATATCGTATTCCACTGCATAGCCGTATCTCATTATATGGGCATTTTCAAGACCCTCTATAGTATTTACTATTTTTTGTTGATATTCGGCAGGATAACTTGTGGAAAGTCCGCTTATATATACTTCTGCGGTATCAAAACCTTCAGGTTCCAAAAATAAATGATGACTGTCCTTTTCATGAAATTTTACTACTTTATCTTCGATAGACGGACAGTATCGAGGTCCTGTACTTTGTATACTCCCATTATACATCGGTGCCTTATCCAGATTATCCAGTATTATTTTATGTGCTTCCAAATTAGTCCTTGTGAGATAGCAAGAAAGTTGAGGCTTTTCAAGTACCTCATCATCGGGAGTCCTCATGGAAAATTTCAACGGGACTCCAATTTCTCCCGGCTGCACTTCAAGCTTTGAAATGTCAAGTGTTCTTATGTCTACTCTTGGCGGTGTTCCCGTTTTAAACCTGTCCATTTTAAAACCTAACTTTTTCAATGAAGTTGTCAGCTCTTCCGAAGAAAGCTCCCCCATTCTTCCTCCTTTTATTCTTTTTTCCCCGATATACATAAGTCCTCTTAAAAATGTACCTGTCGCAACTATTACAGCCTTTGCCTTAAAATCAAGTCCTGTTTTTGTTTTTATACCTCTTATTTCTCTATTTTCAGTGACAAGCTCCGTTACTATATCCTGAACAGTATCAAGATTTTCCTGATTTTCAAGAGTTTTTTTCATTTCCCTTGCGTATATTTTTCTGTCAGATTGGGCTCTTAATGACCTTACCGCAGGTCCTTTTTTTGTATTCAATATTCTCATTTGGACAAAACTTTTGTCCATATTTCTTCCCATTTCTCCGCCAAGTGCGTCAACTTCCTTTACTAAATGGCTCTTTGCCGGTCCTCCCACAGAAGGATTACACGACATTACCCCTATGTTATCAAGAGTTATTGTAAAAACTGCGGTTTTCAGACCTAATCTTGCCGAAGCCAATGACGCTTCTATTCCCGCATGACCCGCTCCTATCACAATAACATCATATTCTCTCATTTTACTTTTTTCTCCTTAATTTCTTTTCTAATAAAATTTATCTTTTAATATATAATTTTAATACGTAATTTCAGATTTTGATATTTTTTGTCTATTTTATATTATACAGTATTAATCTCTTTTTTTCAAATAAAAATAAGGAGCTATGGTTGTTATTTTTTAAAATATAGCTTCTATTGCTTTTTCTACTATTATATGTATATGACTTGAATTTAATTTTATGACATAAAAAATAAACTACCCAAAATCAAGCAGTTTCTTTTTTCAATATTATACTAATTTATATAATCACAATATTGTACCTCTCCTTTTTTTATTCTAACATACAAAAACATAACTTTTTCTCACATTACTCTAACTTATATCCCCTATCTATATTTTAAATATTTCTTTCTCTTGAATTTTAGACATTTTAATGTTATCATTCATATAATACTATATACAAATGTATAAAAACAATATTCTAAATTCAGGGGGTCTGTCATGATTTATGAAAATGTTATTGAACTTATCGGAAACACTCCGATAATTAAACTAAATCTTCAGGGGGAAAATGATATCGCCGATATCTATGTAAAACTTGAGAAATACAATATCGGAGGAAGTGTCAAAGACCGTGCAGCATTAGGTATGATTGAAGCTGCCGAAAAAGAGGGATTATTGAAAAAAGGGGGAACTATAGTTGAGCCGACTTCAGGAAATACTGGTATATCATTGGCATTAATCGGAAGAACAAAAGGTTACAATGTTATTATCACGATGCCTGAATCTGTCAGTGTTGAAAGAAGAGCGATATTAAAAGCTTTAGGGGCTGAACTTATTTTGATTGAGGCTGCAAAGGGAATGAAAGGAGCTATTGCGGAAGCTGAAAGAATAGTTGCCGAAAATCCGGGTTATTTCCTTCCCCAACAGTTTAAAAACAAGGCAAATCCGCAGAAACACTATGAAACTACAGGAGAAGAAATAATCAAAGATTTTGATTCTCTTGACGCCTTTGTTTCAGGAGTAGGTACCGCAGGAACATTATCGGGAGCAGGAAAAAAACTGAAAGAGGCTTTTCCTAATATCAAACTGATTGCTGTAGAGCCTTCAAATTCTCCCGTGTTATCAGGTGGAGAACCCGGAAAACATATACTACAGGGATTAGGAGCAGGGTTTGTTCCTGAAAATTATAACTCCGAAATAGTCGATGAAATTATACAAATTTCCGATGATAAAGCCGTTGAATTTGGTAAAAGAGCTGCAAAGGAAGCAGGCTTATTCTTAGGGATTTCTTCAGGAGCAGCTATCGCAGCAGCTTATGAAGTAGCAAAAAAACTTGGAAAAGGTAAAAAAGTCCTCGCCATATCTCCTGACGGAGGAGAAAAGTACCTTTCAGTAGAAGCTTATAAATAGATTTATTCACGAATTTATAATAAATCTAATGAGGTGATTAAAAATTTTTAAATGGTTAAAAGATGAGATAAGAAATATCATTGAAAAAGATGCAGCTGTCAAAAGTCGATTTGAAACTCTGCTTTATCCGTCTTTGCACGCTGTTATTAATCATAAAATTGCAAATTATTTTTACAAAAAAAAGTTATTTTTTATGGCAAGACTGATTTCCCAATTCGGACGCCTTACAACAGGAATAGAAATTCATCCGGGAGCTACACTGGGAAAAAGAATTTTTTTTGACCACGGTATGGGCATAGTTGTAGGGGAGACAGCTGTTATAGGAGATGACTGTATTATTTTTCACGGCGTTACACTTGGCGGTGTCAGCTCGGATAAAGTCAAGCGTCATCCTACTGTCAAAAATAATGTCGTTATAGGGGCAGGTGCAAAAATTCTCGGAAACATAACTATCGGAAAAAATTCAAAAATAGGAGCAAATGCAGTTGTATTAAGAGATATTCCTGCCGATTCTGTGGCTGTAGGAATACCTTCGAGAGTTATTCAGAAATTTTCTGAAGACTACTATATGTGGTATATATAATAAAAAAGGAGCTATCTCAAAAGAAAAACTTGAATTTTGAGGCAGCTTCTTTTTACATTCATGCTGACAATGAAGTGATATTATGCAAATATTATCATGCCTGTTGATTATCTTAAAGTCGGTTTTTTTATACTTTTACTCTATAAATTTAGAAACTTTCACGATATATTGACTTTCCTGACGGATTATTCCCGTCAAACATCATCACTTTCATCTTTCTACTGACTTTTCCTGTTTCTCTTATTTTATCGGCTAATTCTTTTGCCGCTTCTCTGTAGATTTCTTTTGATACATTTCTTAAAGCGATTATATTTACATCTACTCCTTTAGCATAAGTTGCAACTTCTATATGTTTAATCCAGTCATATTTTTCCTTGACTTCATTTAAAATATCATAATATTCATAAACATCACTGTCCACAAGTTCGACACTCTCAGTTTCCTCATTAGCTTTTAAAAACAGAGTATAAGTTATTCCGTCTTTTTCAGCTTCGATTTCTTTTACATTTTCATCCATTGTCTTATCAGTTGTGTTTCTTAGAGCTGACTTGCTTTTATATCCTTCTTTTTTTAAGTAGCTGGCTATAGCTTTTTCCTCACTGAATTTTTCTTTTACAGGAGATTTTATTTCTGTAGAAATTCCTGTTGTTACAGTGCTTGTATCATTCTCTGTACATGATACGACAATCAATAAACCCGACAATATAGTTATTATTTTTCTTCTCATCTCTCGACCTCTTTTATTTTTTATTTTTCTATTAATTTTTTTATAATATTTAAATTCATGCACCAAAAAGCGGCTGTAATAACAATATTACAACCGTATTTTGTTTTAATCCGGTTAAATAATCTTATTCTGCTTTGCAGCTTACATCTTTTGCTTTTGCTGATGTTTTATAAACAGCCTCTTCGCCTTTCATATGAATAGATAACCCTTTGGCATCTTTATAAAGCTCTCCGCTTCCTGAAACTGATCTTTTCAGCTCATGTGTACCTTTTGAGTTAGTCAGGGAAACAGAATTTCCGTCAGCGGAATATTCTACCATTACAGTGTCTTTCCCGCATACAAAAGTTTTTTTGTTGCTGCCGGCTGTTGCCGTTTCAGTTGTTGTAGGTGTTTCATTAGCAGTATTTCCGTTATCCGATGCAGATGTATTTGAAGTTTCTGTATCTGTAGAAGTTACAGATATTGAACTTTCTTTACTTAAAGACGATACTTTATCACTTCCTCCCGAAGAACAGCTGACTACCATTGCTGCTCCGAATAAAGCTGCCATAATTTTTTTACTCATTTTCATAAATCAAAACCACCTTTTCTCATAAATTTTATAACAAATAATTTATACCTTTTTTTCCTTTTTTATGTTTTTGTATTTTCATATAGATTTTATAAATTTTTCTTATAAATGATTTAGTTTTGAAAAGTTTCTACTTTTACTCTTAGAAATATTACTAAGTTTTGATTTTAAAAATTATCTTTAAATAGAATTTCACTGTGTCTTTTTTAACTTCCTGTATTTCTCTCTGCCTTCATTTATAGTAAATTTCCTCTTATATTTGACCCTGTTTACCTCATCTTTTATATAAAAAATATCTTCAAGGTCGATACCGTAGTCATTTGCTATTGCGGCAATATAATAAAAAATATCAAAAAGCTCTTCTTCTATAGTACCTTTTATATTTTTCCCGTCATATCTTATATTTTTCCTTACATTTTCCGCAAGTTCTCCAAATTCCTCAATTAATTTTAATATAAGTCTTTGACTGTTTTCTTTTTTTCTGTCAGGATTTTCTTCGTCTTTCTTTTCTTCCAAATTTCCCTGTTCTATATGTTTTATTAAATATTGAAATTCTTTTATTGTCATATCTCCGGTCTTATTTTTTTCAGACAATCTCAATCCTCCTTATAAAAAGCAGTTAGGGGGTTATTCAAATCAGGAATATTTTTCTGTTTGAAATAACCCCTCAATTTACCATTATTTAGTTGCTTTAATTTTTAAACTGCTAATAAATTACTTGTTCAGATAATTTCACAATTAGTATTGTGTCATTTTTAATATTTAAAAATCACATTTGATGAATCAGGTTTAGCAATTTCGCCTTTTTCTTTCAAATATTCAATAAACGCAGTTTCAACTCCTAAATGAGTATCAACTCCCGGTCTTTCCGAATTAACTTTTCCAAATGTAGTGTATCCGTCTTTTCCTTTTGCTACATAGGAATTTGTTCCTACTTCGTACATTTTTTTCATATCCATAGGTACCCATTTTTTTGCTTTTGCGTCAAACACTTCGATTTTTTTAACTCTTGTTCCGAGTTTTCCTGCCTTAGTTGCTTCAAATCTCACGCCTGCACCATAAGGGAATGCTCCTGACGAGCCTCCACTTAAAGCAAAGTCAAGTGCATCTTCTATAACCTGTTTTATTTCGGCTCCACTCATTTTCAGAATATAGATTGTATTTGAAGTAAACGGTAATAACGTATAAGCATTGTCATAAGAGAAATCACCCGGCTCCAAATTCATTCTTATTCCTCCTGAATTCAATATTACAAGGTCTATCTGTCCTGTTCCCATTTTTTTCAATTTTGCTAAAACAGTTTCAGACACAAGTCTTGTAGCTATAGAACCTTGAGGATTTTTATCATTAGGTATTCTGTTTGCGGAACCTCCCGGTATTTCATCTTTGATTTTACCTATCATTTTTTTACCTAATTCATTTTTTTCTGCTTTGTATCTTTCCAGTACCTTTTTGGAATTAGGCTCTTCTTTTACAAATTTAATATCTTTTCTGCTGTTTACATATTTGATGACATCCTGTTTTTCTTTTCCTTCAAGTTTGTATGTTTCACCTTTTTCATTTTTTCTTTCAAACAGGTCATCTCCTATTATTATTGTAGGATTAGGTATCAACTCCGTAATTACACCTTTATCGTCAAATTTTGCTTTTAAATTTCCCACAAGATAAGAGTAACTCCACGCTTCAGCTACATAAACAGGCTCTCCCGCAGGAGACATTATTTTCTTAGGATATTCGGCAATAGGCTTTAAGCCGTATTCTTTAAAACTTTCTCCCAGAAGATAGTGAGTATCTCCTGTTATTATTACGTCAATTCCTGAAACTTTTTCAGCTATTTCGAGGTTTTTCTCATACCCTGCATGAGATATAAATATAATTTTATTAATTCCTTTTGCCTGTAATTCTTCAACTACTTTTTTTGCTGTTTCCACTTCATCAAGGAATTTAATGTCAGGACCCGGACTTGAAGACCTTATCGTTTTTCCTACTACATCAAGGCCTACAAGGGCAACGTCCTGTCCTCCAATTTTTTTAATTATATAAGGTACCCATTTCCCTTCAAGTATACTTCCCTTGTCAGGAACTACGTTAGCAGAAACTACAGGTATTTTCAGCTCATCAAGGAAACTTTTTAATACTTTATTTCCGTCATCAAATTCATGGTTTCCCAAAGTAAATAAATCAAATTTTCCTGCATTCATTAATGCCGCATCGGCTTTTCCCTTGAACAGTGTGTAATACAGCGTTCCCGATAAAGCATCTCCTGCATGAAGCACAAGATTGTTTTTCCCTGTTTTCATAAGCTCCTGTATTCTTTGATTGATTCTTGGAAATCCTCCGATATGGACTGTCGTTTTCTTACCGTCCAGAACTAAATCCATTTTCTCCTCTTCCAGATGAGAATGATGATCGTTCACGTGAATAATATTTATTTCCAGACCTTTCCCTTTTGAAGATGAAGCTTTTTTAGCAGGCTTTGCCATTGACGTTATACTCAAAGCCATAACTAATCCTAATACAAATAATTTTTTCATGTCTCCTCCTTAATTTTGCATTTAATGACTGTTATTTTGTCATTACTTATTATTATAAAGTATACCCTGATTTTTGAAAAAAGCCAGAAAAAATTTTTATATTAATTTTATATTGATTAATGACCGCAGCAGCAACCTTCATGTTTTTTATCTGAAATTGCTTCTACTCCAGGTAATGCTTTTCCTTCCAGATACTCAAGGGAAGCCCCTCCACCTGTGGAAATATGAGAGAATTTATCAGCATATCCCAGCTGGATTGCCGCAGCAGCTGAATCTCCTCCACCTATTATTGTCTTAGCATCATTCAGATTTGCTATTGCTTCACATACACCGATTGTTCCTTTAGCAAAATTAGGCATTTCAAATACTCCCATAGGCCCGTTCCATACTACAGTTTTTGCACCTTTTAATTTATCCTCAAATAATCTGATAGATTCAGCACCTATATCAAGTCCCATCCAGCCGTCTTCTATATTATCTACTGAAACTGTCTTAAATTCAGTATCATTTTTAAATTCTTTCGCTACAACTGTATCTATAGGCAGCACAAGTTCCACACCTTTTTCTTTCGCTTTGTCAATTAACGATTTTGCAAGCTCCACTTTATCTTCCTCAAGTAATGAAGAACCTGTATTTTTCCCTAACGCTTTCAGGAAAGTAAACATCATTCCACCACCGATAATTACTTTATCAGCCTTATCCAATAAGTTTTCAATAACTCCGATTTTATCAGAAACTTTTGCTCCTCCCAGTATTGCAACAAAAGGTCTTGCAGGATTATCAACAGCCCCTCCGATAAATTCTATTTCTTTTTGCATTAAAAAGCCTGCCGCAGATTCAGCAATGTTTGAAGAAATTCCTACATTTGAAGCATGAGCTCTATGAGCAGTACCAAATGCATCATTCACAAACACACATCCTAATGATGCCCAGTATTTTCCTAATTCAGGATCATTTTTAGATTCTTTCTTCCCGTCAAGGTCTTCAAACATCAGAATTTCGCCGTCTTTTAATTCGTTGATTGCAGCTTCTAATTTTGGTCCTCTTGTTTCAGGAACAAATTTCACAGATTTCCCCAATAATTCTTCCAATCTTTTTGCAACAGGTGCCAGAGTAGTCTTTGCCTTATCTTCTTCAGTTTTTACTCTCCCCAGATGTGAAAATGCGATTACTTTTCCTCCATTGTCCAAAATGTAGTTTAATGTAGGTAAAGCCGCCTTAATTCTGTTGTCGTCAGTTATAACACCGTCTTTTATAGGTACGTTAAAATCGACTCTCACTAATACTTTTTTCCCTTTTACATCCAAATCTTTTAATGTCTTTTTAGCCATTGCTTCCTCCTAAAATAAAATTATTTTTTTCTCTATTTGTTAAATTATATCACTGTTCAACTGTATTTTCAAGAAATATTTATATAAATCAGCCATATTGACACAGCTTTTTACCGAACTATTTTTTACTTTAAAACTTTCATTATATATTTTTTTCTCAAATAAATCGAAATGCCCTCAAGTATTAATGCAACTCCGAATATTAAGTACACAAAAAAACCTATCTCCCTTGAATCGAAATACATTCTTCCTGCCATAAACATTTCATAACCTATCCCTCCTGCTCCTGCCGCTGCTCCTACCACTATCGCATTTGTAAAATTCATTTCCAGACGTACAAAAGTCCACGACAATATCGAGGTAATAGAAGTCGGCAAAATTCCCTGAAATACTGTCTGCCAGAAAGAAGCTCCTGTAGCCCTCAGAGCTTCGATTATCCCATTGTCCATTTCTTCAATGCTTTCCGAATAAGCTTTTATAAGATATGCCGTACTGTGAAAACAAATTCCTATAATTGCGGCTTCCACTCCTATCCCTGCCACTACCGAAAATACCATAACCCACAGTATAGTAGGGATAGACCTTATAAAAGAAATAGACATTTTGATAATCTTTGATATTTTTTCATTGGATAAATTTTTTGCTGCAAAAAAAGAAAAAAACAGAGCGACAAACGCTCCTATCAGGGTCGTAATAACAGCAAGGGAAAAGGTTATTCCCAAACTCTGGAGTATTTCAAAAAATTTATAATTTTCCGAAAGTCTCGGATGTAGAAACATCAGCTCCATATTTTTCAGAAATTCTCCAAACGCTCTGTTCATATTTACTTTTCCCATATTTATAGTAGTCAGTTTGAATATACTTATAAAAATACATGTTCCGAGTGTTCCCCATAAATACATCCCCGATTTTGTAATTTTTCTTATTCTAATTTTATTTCCTCTTGTCCTTTCGGCATATTTCAACTTTGTCATTTCATTCCCCTTTTACATCATTTCTTTTCTTATTTTATTTGATAGAAGTTCTATTCCTGTAACAATTATAATGATAACAAAGATAACCAATCCTGCTCCGTCATATCTGTTACTTTTGTAATACAGATCAAATACAAATCCTATCCCTGTACCTGTCAATACTCCTATCAATGTTGCTTCCCTAACCCCGTTTTCTATATAAAAAAGGAGCCATGAAATAAGCTGTGTAGCTATGCTCGGTATTATCCCCTGAAATACTGTCTGAAAATACGAAGCTCCCGTTGATTTTAAAGCTTCTGCAATATCTCCTGTAACTTCATCTATAGTTTCGGTAAATGCCCTCATCAAATATCCGAAAGTTACAAAAAACAGGGCGAGAAATCCTGTAAATTCACTTTGTTTAAATGAGAACAGCAATATTATAACCCAAGCTACCACAGGAATATTTCTGAAGAACAGTGCCGCTATTTTTGTAAAAATTTTCGTAATTTTATTCAGACCTACAGTTTCTGAGCCTATTACAGCCATAATCAGTGCGAAAAAACCTGAAACAGTTGTAGCAGTTATTGCCATTAATGATGTCTGAACAGCAGATTTTAATATTAAAGGTAAATATTTCAAAGAATTTTTTGTAGGAATAAAATTTTTAAATAGCCATATTATACCTTCAGGTATTGATAAAAAACTGACTTCCCCTTTAAAACCTAAAATTCCTGCAAAAACAGCATATAATAATATAAATAGTACTATAAATATTATTTTTGACTGAAGTCTCCTTTTAAAAATATCTTTTCCTATTTTATTTTCTATCATTGTTAAAATCCTTCATAATTGTTTATTAAAGTATTTCATAATCACCTGAGTAAACTTTTTCCATTATTTTATCAGTGAATATGTCTATTTTCCCGTCAAATACTTTTTTCCCCTGATTTAGACCTATTATTCTGTCGGAATATTTTTTGGCAATCTCTGTTTGATGAAGATTTACAATGGATGTTATATTCATTTCCTCAGTAATTTTTTTCAGATAATTCATTACCCTTTCCGAAGATTTCGGGTCAAGAGAAGCGACAGGCTCATCACAGAGAAGCAGCAGAGGTTTCTGCATTAATGCTCTCGCTATACCTACTCTCTGTTTCTGTCCCCCGCTTAATTCGCTACATTTCTGATAGGCATACTTGCCCATATCTACTTTATCCAGTAGTTCAAAAGCCTCTTCTTTCTCTCTTTCAGTATAAATCCCTAAAATCCCTGTCATCACGGATTTATATCCGAGCCTTCCGTGCAGGACATTTTCTATAACTGTAAGTCTTTCCACTAAATTGTAGTTCTGAAATATCATTCCAATTTTTCTTCTTAATTTTTTTATTTCATTTCCTTTGAGTTTTTCAATTTGTATATTTTCAAATACTATGCTACCGTCTGTTACATCCACTAATCTGTTTAATGTTCTAAGTAATGTTGATTTTCCTGAACCTGACGGTCCCACAACAGATATAAATTCCCCTCTATCAGCTTCAAAAGAAACATCTGACAGTGCTTTTATCCCATTTGAATACTGTTTCGAAACATTGTTTACTTTTAAAAGCATAAATTTCCTTTCGTATCCTCGATAATTTCTCCTGAAACATAAAAAATACTTTCTATTATTACTGACATTCTTACTGAATTTGTCTGTACCATTCGGTATTAGCTTCTACAAATCCTGTATTTTTATTTTCTTTCAGGAACAGTCCTCTTACTTTACTTGTTTTAGGACTGAAAATATATGGATTGTCGGTTACTTCTTTAGACAAAAGTCCTTTTATTATTTTTTTTCTGTCTTCTTCCGACAGTACTTTCACATTAAATACAATAGGCCCGTTAGGCACTGCTATCGATTTTATGACAGTAAAACTTTTACCTGCATAATCTCCAAAAGGTGAAACTGCTCCCTGTTTTACTTTATAAGTTGCTCCTACTTTGTTTTCCTCTCCTGAAACCAGCTCATAAATTGTAAATGCTTTCGGAATAGCAAATGTAGCCACATCAGCATCTCCTTTAAATAAAGTTATCTGTGTCCCGGGATGGGAACTTCCGAAAACTATTTTTGAGAATACTTTGCCTTCTTCCAGCACTTCATCCGTATCTTTTAATCCAAACTCTTTTACTATAACTTTGGCAGGTATTACAAATCCTGATGTTGAATTATTTGTAACAAAAGCCATTGTTTTTCCTTTTATTTTTTTCAAATCATAGCCGTTTTCACTTTTATAATTCTCGGCATCTTCTCCTCTGACTGCTATAAAACTGTAATATAAGGCGTCTTTTATCGTTCCGCTTTCTCCTGCGTTTGTCAGTACAGCCTGAACATCTTTATTTCTGTCATTTGCATTCAGATATGTTTCTGCTCCTATATATGCTATCTGTGCTTTTCCCGAAATTATAGTTTCTATCGCAATGTTATAGTCTGTAGTCGTTACTATCTGGACTTTTTTTCCGGTAGCCTTTTCTATGGCTTTGGCAAATTCCTCACGGGATTTTTTCAGTGAATCATTGGACTCATTAGGCAAAAACACCACTTTTATGGTATCGTATTCGGCAACTCCATCCTTACTCATTTTTCCGCAACTTAATGCTATTGTTAATATTAAAGTTATTACAAATATTTTCAATATATTTCTTTTCATTTGTCCTTCTCCTTTATTCACAAATATTTTTTTATTCATTAATTTAAAAATTTCTACTATCAGTATATCAATTTCTAAAATTTTTTT
>CALIJH010000069.1 GCA_938017765.1 uncultured Leptotrichia sp. | reverse complement strand
TCAAATAGATAGTGAAGAATATAAAAAACTATCCGAAAGCAAAAAGATATTATATAATTATTTAGAAAATGAATAGATTTAGATAGATAAATTTAAATATAAATAGATTTAAAAATAAAAAACTAATAAAGAAAAGGAGAGAAATTATGCTTGAGATGAGATATATAAGGGAAAATGCTGAAAAAGTGAGAGAATATTTAAAAAACAGAAAAAGCGATTTTGATTTGGACGGACTGTTGAAACTTGATGAAGAGAGAAGAAATATATTACAAAAAGTCGAATTGCTAAAAAAAGAAAGAAATGAGTCCAGTACATTAATAGGGAAATACAAAAAAGAGGGCAAAGATACAGCAGAATTAATGGACAGAATGCAAAGGGTCAGCGGAGAAATAAAGGAACTTGATAAAGAACTGGCGGAAATAGACGAAAAACAGGTAAAATTTACTTACACCATTCCTAATAAATTACACGATACAACTCCTGTAGGAGAAAGTGAAGATGACAATGTGGAAATAAGAAAATGGGGAGAACCGAGAAAATTTGATTTTACTCCTAAATCGCATGATGAATTGGGTGTGAATTTGGGTATTCTTGATTTTGAAAGAGGTTCAAAATTGGCAGGGTCAAGATTTACAGTGTATAAAAGACAGGCAGCAAGACTTGAAAGAGCATTGATAAATTTTATGCTCGATACTCACACATCTGAGCATGGATTTGAAGAAATACTCACACCACAAATGGCAAAACGTGAAATAATGACAGGAACAGGACAATTACCAAAGTTTGAAGATGATATGTACAAAATAGAGGGAGAAGAATTGTTTCTAATACCTACTGCGGAAGTTACCCTGACAAATCTTCATAACGGAGAAATCCTTGATGAAGAAGAGCTTCCTAAATATTACTGCGGATTTACTGCCTGCTATAGAAAGGAAGCAGGTTCGGGAGGTAAAGACCTGAAAGGGATTATAAGACAACATCAGTTTAACAAAGTGGAAATGGTAAAAATAGTACATCCTGATACTTCTTATGACGAGTTGGAAAAAATGGTTTCAAATGCCGAAAAAATATTGCAAAAATTAGAACTGCCATATAGAGTTATCGCACTATGTAGTGGAGATATAGGGTTTAGTGCTACAAAAACTTATGATATAGAAGTATGGGTGCCAAGTCAGGATAAATACAGGGAAATTTCATCATGCTCAAATACTGAAGATTTTCAGGCAAGACGGGCAATGATTAAATATAGAGCCAAAGAAAATGGGAAAAGTTATTTTGTTCATACATTAAACGGTTCAGGATTAGCTGTAGGAAGGACATTACTTGCGATAATGGAAAATTACCAGCAGGAAGACGGAAGCATAAGAGTACCCGAAGTCTTGGTTCCTTATATGGGAGGATTGACTGTTATAAAGTAATATCCATAAGCTATGGATAGGAGATAAAATGAAGAAATTTTTTAGAAGATTATTTTTTCTTATAATTTTAGGATGTGGAGCAGTTTATCTTGAATTTTCAGGATATCTATATCACAATGACATATTTGCCATGTTATATAGAATACAGGGCATTGACATATCGCATCATCAGGAAAAAATAAATTGGAAAAAAGTAAGTAAAAAATATAAGTTTGTAATAATGAAAGCGACTGAAGGAAAAGATTTCCTTGATACAGATTTTTTTTATAACTGGAATAATGCAAGATTAAACGGTTTTACTGTGGGAGCGTATCATTTCTTTTCAATGCTTAGCAGTGGAAATGCACAGGCTGATTATTATATAAGCAAAGTACCTGATTATGATAAAGCTCTGCCGCCAATGATAGATTTGGAAATACCTACCAAATATCCTAAGGAAATAGTATTAAAAGAGTTGAAGGATATGATAGAAAAACTCGAAAATCACTATAAGAAAAGGGTAATAATATACGTAACTTACTATACTTATAAGGCTTATGTCAAAGGAGAATTTCCTGAAAATAAAGTTTGGATAAGAGATATAAAATTTGTGCCTGAAATTGCCGAAAAGGACAGATGGGTAATATGGCAGTTTTCAAACAGAGGAAGAGTAGAAGGGATACCGGGATTTACAGACAAAAATGTATTAAAAGGTGATTCGGTCGAACAGCTTATAGAAGAAAGCAGGATAAAATAAGGCTTTTAGAAAAAATTTGATTTTACATTGATTTTTTTGAAAAAATTTGATAATATGTAATAAATAATGGTATTAAACTATTTAATAAATATTTAGGAGGCTAAAATGAAATATCATTTTAAAGATTTAGGATTAAGCAACACAAAAGAAATGTTTGCAAAAGCAAATAAAGAAGGATATTCAGTACCTGCTTTTAACTTTAACAATATGGAACAGTTACAGGCAATTATTGAAGCATGTGTTGAAATGGGGTCGCCGGTAATACTTCAAGTATCTACAGGGGCAAGAGATTATATTGGGAAAGAAATGTTACCTTGGTTGGCTAAGGCTGCAACAGCTTATGTTGAAGCTTCCGGTTCAGATATACCTGTAGCGTTGCATTTGGACCATGGACCAAGTTTTGATGTAGCTAAGGATTGTATAGAATATGGATTTTCTTCAGTAATGTATGACGGTTCTCATCATCCATATGATGAAAATGTCGCAGAATCAAGAAAAGTTGCTGATTTTGCTCATCAACATGATGTTACGGTTGAAGCTGAATTAGGAGTTTTAGCAGGGATTGAAGATGATGTAAAATCTGATACACACATTTATACTCAGCCTGATGAAGTTGAAGATTTTGTATCTAAAACAGGAGTTGATTCATTAGCGATAGCTATAGGAACTTCTCATGGAGCACATAAATTTAAACCGGGAGATGACCCTAAATTAAGATTGGATATTTTAGCTGAAATTGAAAAAAGAATACCGGGCTTCCCTATAGTGTTACACGGTTCTTCAGGAGTACCTCAACAGTTTGTTAAAATGATTACTCAATATGGAGGACAGTTGGCGGATGCAATCGGTATACCTGATGAAGAATTAAGAAAAGCTTCTAAATCTGCCGTAGCTAAAATAAACGTTGATACTGACGGAAGATTAGCTTTTACAGCGGGTATCAGAGAAGTATTTGCAACTAAACCGGGAGAATTTGACCCGAGAAAATATTTAGGGCCTGCAAAAAATTATATGAAAAATTACTACAAAGAAAAAATTAAAGATGTATTCGGAGCTGAAGGAGCCTATAAAAAAGGGACTGAAAGAAAATAATAAAAAAATAATATAATAAAAATTTAATCAAATAAAATTGAAATATAAAAAAATTAAAAAAATAGGAAAACCGTGATTTAAGCGGTTTTCCTAAAAAATAAATTCAAACAAAATACCGTAAAATCACAAAATAAGGTGAAAATTTTTTTTTTCATCTTTTTTATTTGAAAGTCTAAATTATTCGTATGAGTTGTAATTCTCTTAAAAAAAGTGTTTATTAAAAAGTTTATAGTCTTAAAAATCAGATAATAATTAAAAATAGAAAATAATATAAAATTTAAATACAGGAGGAAAAATGAGAGTAAAAATCGACAGGACAAAATATATTTTTGTTACAGGCGGAGTTGTTTCTTCATTAGGAAAAGGGATTGTGGCATCTTCATTAGGCAGACTGCTCAAAGAAAGAGGTTATAAAGTAACTATACAGAAATTTGACCCGTATATAAATGTTGACCCGGGAACAATGAGCCCTTATCAGCACGGAGAAGTATTTGTAACGGAAGACGGTGCTGAAACCGATTTGGATTTAGGTCATTATGAGAGATTTATAAATGAGGATTTGACAAAGTATAATAACCTTACAACAGGAAAAATTATGTCGAAAATAATTTCCAAAGAAAGAAAAGGTGAATTTTTAGGAGGGACTGTCCAAACTGTACCTCATGTAACGGATGAAATCAAATATAATATAATAAAAGCTGCCGAAGAAAGTAATTCCGATATAGTTATTACAGAGATAGGGGGAACTATAGGAGATATAGAAAGCGATCCGTTTATAGAAGCCATTAGACAGCTGAAAAGGGAAGTAGGAAGAGAAAATATAGCTTATATCCATGTAACTCTTCTCCCTTATCTAAAAGCGGCAGGAGAACTGAAAACAAAACCTACACAGCATAGTGTGAAGATGTTGCAGGGACTGGGGATTTCCCCTGATGTAATCGTCGTAAGAAGTGAACATCCTGTAGATCAGAATATAAAGAAAAAAATATCCATATTCTGTGATATAGATGAAGAAGCGGTAATTGAATCTCTTGATGCGGAAATATTATATGAAATACCTCTGACAATGGAAAGATTAGGACTTGCAGATGTAATATGCAGACATTTTAAAATCGAAAATAAAAAGCCCGCTCTTGCTTCATGGAGTAAAATGGTAGAGAAATTCAAAAATCCTAAAAAGCTTGTAAAAGTAGCAGTTGTAGGAAAATATGTTGAGCTGAAGGATGCCTATATCAGTATTAATGAGGCAATAGAGCATGCGGGATTTAACCTTGATACTAAAGTGGAGATAGATTATCTGAAAGCAGGAGAATTTGACATTGAGAAACTTGGGAACTATGACGGAATACTTGTTCCAGGAGGCTTTGGAGATAGGGGAATAGAAGGAAAAATTCAAGCTATAGAATATGCAAGAAAGAATAAAATACCATTTTTTGGAATATGTCTCGGTATGCAAATGGCTTCGATAGAATTTGCAAGAAATGTACTTGGATATAAAAATGCTAATTCTACTGAATTTGATAAAGATACTGAATATCCTATAATAAGCCTTATGGAAGAACAGGAAGGACTTGAGGACTTAGGAGGAACAATGAGACTGGGAGCATATCCGTGCATTTTGAAAGATGACAGTCTTGCAGCAAAAGTTTACGGAAAAACTTCAATTAGCGAAAGACATAGACATAGATACGAATTTAATAGTAGATATAAAGAAGAGTTTGAAAAAGCGGGAATGGACATTGTAGGACTTTCACCTGACGGAAATTATATAGAAGCAGTGGAAATCAAAGAACATCCATATTTTCTGGCAGTTCAATATCACCCTGAATTTAAAAGCAGACCTACAAAACCTCATCCATTGTTTACAGGCTGGATAAAAGCAGTATTAAAGAAAAGAAATAATAAATAAAGAAATAATAAATAAAGAAATAATAAATAAAGTAATAATAAAAAATTGATATATAGATAATAAATAAAAAAAGCTGTCTCAAAAATAGAAGATAGAAATAAAATATATGAAAAATATATTTATTCATATTATTTCTAAAGTTTTTCTTTTGAAACAGCTTTTTTGAAATATTTAGACAAGTTAGTCTCTAATTGTAGCCAATAACTCTCCTAAAACTTCGACTGCTTGATCGGCATCTGCCCCTTCAGCGTATACAGTTATTTCAGAACCGTTTTTTATTCCTATAGATAATAATTTTAATAATGATTTACCGTTTACTTTTTTTCCGTCATGTTCAACAAAAACATCACTTTCAAATTCTTTTGCTTTTGCAACAAATACCCCACCCGGTCTAGTATGCAATCCTGTAGGATTTGTCATAACAACTGTTTTACTTGCCATTTATATTTCCTCCTTAAAATATCTTGTATATTAGTAATTTTACATTAGTTTTGGCTATTTGTCAATAAAATAAATTATTTTATCATATATAGCTTATATAATAATATTTATGGAATTAAAGTTTGAATAAGTAACATTTCCCGGCTTGGAATTTTTAATTTTTTTTACAAATTTTCTTTCGCAGTAATCTACCGTTACTCTATCACCATTGGAAGCTTTTGAATGTTCAGCAGCAAGTCTTGCAGCAAAGTTTACTGTATCTTCATCGGGAATTTTGTTGTCTTTTATAAGTAAAACATGGCTTCCCGGAATGTCTTTTACGTGAAACCATATATCCGTAGTATTTCCTTTGGAAAAAGATATTTCTTCATTTTCTTTGTTATTCCGTCCTACAAAAATTTTAAATCCGTTATATTCAAAGGAAAGCAACTCACGTTTTTTGGATTTATTTAATCTGATTTTCTTTCTATTGTCAAATCTGAGTTCATTTTCAATTTCTTCAATTCCTATAAAATCAGTTTCTTTTTCGATAAAAAGTTTTACCTCATCAAGATATTTTATTTCATTCTGAATATCCTGTTGTCTTGAATTAAGAGCAGTAATAGTACGTTTTCCTTTATTGTATTTATTATAGTAGGCATTCAAATTATCATTAGGAGACAATAAAGGGTCAAGGGAAATAATCGTTTCAGAGTTATTATAAAAATCAAAAACATTTATTTCACTCATTCCCTGTTTCAGAATATGCATATTTGCAGCAAGAATATCTCCTATTTTTTTATAATTTTCATAATTTCTGTTTTTATTTAAATCAATGCTTATATTCTTTAATATTTTTTCAAATTTTTTAGTTTGAGTGTCAATATATTTAAGTAAAACTTTCTTTTTTTCATTTATAACATTGGAAGTAATAGTAGTTTTAAAATATTCATTCAAGCTGCTGTTAAGGCTGCTGAATTCTGTAGAAGAAATTTTTTTATCAGAAAATTCTGAAAACTTATTATATGTAATAATTTTTTGTTTTTCAGTTTCATAAATAATAGGAATATATTCAGATATGTATTTTTTGAAAATATCATAATCAGAAAAACATTGTTTTACAAAAATTTTTCCGACACCTTCGATTTTATTTATAAAATCTTCAGGAGAAGAGAAAGGAAAATTTTCTTTTTCAAGATATATAGGAAGAATTTTTTTTTCCATAAAGGGAAGAGTATAATTCGCTCCTGTCATAATAATTCTGTTTCCTTCATCAAAAGTAGAAAAATAGAGAGCAGAAAGTATTTTATTTTCAGAAGTGAGGAAAATATTGCTCGCTCTCCCCATAATCTCAAAAATAAGAGTATACTTTTCAATATCTCCAAATTGATTCAACTTTTCAAAATCAAAATAAACTATACGGTCATAGCCTTCTTGTCTAATATTTATGAGTATGGAATTTAGTAAATATTTTTTTAGCGAAAGTAAAAATTTAGACTGAAAATCAGTGTTTAAATCCTTTTCTTCTTTCAAATAAAATATAGTAGAATTGTCTTTTACCTGAAACAGTAAATTATTTTTGCCGAAAAATAAAGAAAGAGAAGATTTATCATATTGATAAATCTTCGTGAGTTTATAATTCAAAATTTTTTCTTTCACTTCTTTTAATAAAAACGATATTCCAATACCGTCCATATAAAGCATAAAATCTCCTCCTGCATATGAAATAATAATTCAAAAATTAAAAAAGTTATATCAAATATAGTTTTTTGTAACCATTATATCTGTAGCGTCGTCAATATTTATAACCTTTTCTTCTCCATTAATAGATAAAATAATAGAATATTTATCAATGTCAAGAATTTTAATCACAGATTTCAACATAATCCCTTTTTCATTAAGGTATTTTTTTATTGCAGGACTGCCTTTTATGGAAGATACCTGAACAGTATCACCGATTTCAAAACTCAGAATAGTTTCGGGTTGAATTTCTTTTTTCACTTTATTTAAATTATTGACAATGGACTGAAATACGCTGATGAAAGTGTCTAAATCTTTTTGCGAAATTTCAGCCGTTATTTTTTCCAAAATATTTGAATGAAAACTTCCGTGATATTTAAAAGCTATAAGTCCTTTTTTTGAAAGTCTTACAAAGACTTTTCTTCTGTCGTCTTCGGAGCGGTTTCTTTCTATAAAATATTTATCTGTCAGCTTATTTACCGCCACTGAGGCCGTCCCCATTGTAATCCCCAATTTTTCCGAGAGTTCATTCATTGTGAGGGACTGTTCCCCGATTGCTTCAATAACATGTAATTCCGTTGTAGTCAAGCATTTTATAACCTGATTTAGATTAATTTCTTCAATTTTATAATAGGTCTTATAAAACTCATCAAGTAAAGCTTCAATTTTAGAATACATTTTTCCCTCCTATTTATAGTTTTTCTGAATTTTTATAGAAGTAATCAACAGTAGATATTTCAGACTAAAAAATAAATTTTATAGATTTATAAATAAATTTTTTGATAATCCGAAAATATTAATATGAAATATTTTACAAATAACAAATATTAGTAGCTGATGATCATTTTAGGGAGTCAATTCTTTCTTTATAATCTCCATTAAATATATATGAGCCTGCAACTAAAATATTTGCTCCTGCCTCTTTCACTTTTTTTCCCGTTTCAGCATTAATACCGCCGTCCACTTCAATATCTATATTTTTATCAAGAGTTCTTAATTCTTTTATTTTATCAGTCATATTTTCTATAAAGGCTTGACCCCCAAATCCCGGGTTTACAGTCATAATAAGTACCATATCGATGTTTTTTAATTCATATTTTATCATTTCAATAGGAGTGGAGGGATTTAAAGAAATCCCGGCTTTTTTTCCGTATAATTTTATTAATTGTAATGTTCTGTTGAGATGTTTTGTAGCTTCTACATGGACAGTTATTATGTCTGCTCCTGCCTCGACAAAATCTTTTATAAATCTGTCAGGGTTTTCAATCATTAAATGAACATCAAAAATGAGATTGCTGTGTTTTCTTATAGCTGAAATTACAGGAGCACCAAAACTGATATTTGGAACAAAAGCTCCGTCCATTACATCTAAATGAAGATATTCCGCCCCCGCCTTTTCAACTTTGTCGATTTCATTTTTTAAATCGCTGAAATCAGCAGCAAGTAGTGATGGTGCTACAATTATTTTTTTGGACATAAATTTACCGCCTTTATTATTGTTTTTTTTAAATTAGAACATTTTTTAAGAATAAAAAATATATTTATTTGTATGCTTTTATAAAAAATACATCAACTTTAAGTTGTTATTAAGAATATTATTTAATTTGGAAATATGTTATTTAAAGAATATAAATAAAAATAATACCTCATTTTTGGAATATCTCCTTTAAGAATATGTTCTTTTATACTGCAATCAGGCTCATTCATATGAAGACAGTCTCTAAATTTACATTGAGGAATATAATCAATGAATTCAGGGAATAAAAGTTCAAGTTCTTTTTTGTCTTTCAATTTTGGAAATTCAAGAGAAGAAAATCCGGGAGTATCAATTAAATACGTGTCTGTATCTATTCTGAAAAATCTGCTCTCGGTAGTTGTATGGCGTCCTCTCGAAGTTTTATTGCTAATTTCATTTGTTTCAAGGATATCTTCTCCTATCAGAGTATTTATCAATGTGGATTTTCCTGAACCGCTTGGACCCGATATAGTAACAGATTTTCCTTTTATATAGGATAAAAGCTGTTCAAGTCCGATATTATTTTCAGCAGAAATAGGAAAAACGGGAATACTGTTCCCGAAATTTTCTTTTATCTTATTTAAAAATATTTGTAAATCCTCGTCAGAAATCAAATCAGTTTTTGAAATAATTAGTATAGAAGAAATATTCTGACTTTCCGCATTTAAAAGCATTTTCTGAAAGACTGTAAAATCAAAATTTGGAGAAACTACTGAAAATAGAATCCCGATAAAATCAATGTTTGACAATAACGGTCTATGTAAAAAATTCTTTCTTTTTTCAATTTTTGTTATGACTTTCTCGTTTTCATCAAATTCAACTATGTCGCCTATAATGCAGTTCATCTTGTCATTTTTAACTTTCAGACTGCCTCTTAATCTGCATTCATAAATATTTTCTTCTTTCAGATTATTACAATTTTCGTCTAACACGTAGTAAAAACCTTTTATTTTTCTGATAACTTTTCCTTTAATAAAATTACCTCCCAAAATTAGTCGTTATCACTTCTTTCAGTATCAGCACCCGGATTATTGTTTTGCTGTTGCTGATTATTATTGTTATTTCCGGAATTATCACGTTTATCTATTTTATTCAGAGTGTCATTTATAATATTTTCAATTTCCTGATTATTTAAATCCTGATTAGTCTGGTTTATAATTTCTTCGACTGACGGTCCTGTAGGTTGAACCTTAACTCCTGCATTAATAACTATGGAAATTTTCTGTCCTTTGGAAATCTTTGTTCCTGGTGCAGGAGAAGTGGACATAATAGTATTTACAGGTAATGTAGGGTCTTCTCCTTTAGTAGTACCTCCCAATGTAAGTCCTATTTGTGTAAGTAATACTTTAGCATCATTTATATCAAGACCAATCAGATTAGGCATAACTGAAGCGTCGAGAATTTTCTGCGACGACACGAGTATGGAAATCTTTTGATTTATTTCGAGTTTTGTCCCTGGTTTAGGATATACGCCGATAATCGTGTTATATCTTTGGTTGGAAGGCTGATAATCAATTTTTTCAATCTGAATATTCTGTCCTTGTAATAATGAACGTGCTTCAAGCAATTCAAGACCTACAAGGTTAGGAACTTCTTGTCCTTCTCCATTATTTACCCAGATTTGAATTGTTCTGTTTACTTTTACTTCTTTTCCCGGTAAAGGAAATTGTATAAATACCGTATCAAGAGGAACTTTTTCAGTTTTGGAATGAATAACTTTCACTTTAAGACCTGCTTCTTTTAAGTATTTTACTGCGTCTTTTTCGTGCAGATTTACAACATTCGGTATAACTGTAAGCCTTTCATTGAAAAAATGTCTAAAAAAGACATCTCTGCCTATAGTTCCTAATATAATTAAACATATTATTGTAATAACAGTTTTTATAATATTAAATTTAAATTTCTTTGCCATTTCGCACCTCTTTGCCCATTTCAAATATTTTTAATCCAATATATAATATCATAAATAGTTTCAAAAGACAATAATCCCAAAGGGAAAATAAAGGTAAAAAAAACTTGACTTGGAGTATGCTCCAAATGATATAATGAAAAAACTTATACAGGAGATGTTTAATAAATAGAAAAAATGTTTGTTAAAACAAATGTTGGAATAAAAAATGAAATTGAAGTGGTTTTATCAAAAAAATATCTAAAATAAAATATCAAGGAGGAAAAAATGGCATTAGAAAAAGTAAATTCACCGGATGATATCAAAAAATTATCAAAAGAAGAACTGAAAACATTAGCACAGGATGTTAGAAATGCACTGTTAAATAGACTTACGAAAATAGGAGGACATATAGGACCGAATTTCGGCATAGTTGAGGTAACAATAGCACTACACTATGTATTCGATTCACCAAAGGACAAATTTGTATTTGATGTGTCGCACCAGTGTTATCCGCATAAAATATTGACAGGAAGAAAAGAGGGATTTTTAAATCCTGATAAATTTTCGGAAATTTCAGGATATACAAATCAGGATGAAAGTAAACACGACTTTTTTAAAGTAGGACATACATCAACATCAGTAAGTCTGGCAACAGGACTTGCAAAAGCGAGAGACTTGAAAGGAGAAAAAGAAAATATAGTTGCAATTATAGGAGACGGCTCATTAAGCGGAGGAGAAGCTTATGAGGGACTGAACAATATTTCCGAACAGGGAACAAATATGATTATCATTGTAAATGACAATGATATGTCCATTGCTGAAAATCATGGGGGATTGTACAAAACATTAAAAGAATTGAGAGAAACTGAAGGGAAATCTCCGAATAACCTTTTTAAAGCATTAGGACTTGATTATACATACATAAAAGACGGGCATAATTTGGATGAACTAATAAAAATATTTAAAAGCGTAAAAGATATTGATCGTCCTATAGTTCTGCATATTCATACTGTGAAAGGGAAAGGACTTCCTTATGCTGAAAAAAATAAAGAACCATGGCATTATAATGCTCCATTTGATGCAGAAACGGGAGAAGTAACAGTCAATATGGCAGGAAAAGAAAATTATTCGGATTTGACAGGAAAATATTTACTGGAAAAAATGGAAAAAGACCCTGCATTAGTCGCAATAAGTTCAGGAACACCTACTGTGTTGGGGTTTAATTCCGAAAGAAGAAAAAAAGCCGGAAAACAGTTTGTAGATGTGGGAATAGCAGAAGAACACGCTGTAGCACTGGCATCAGGAATAGCAGCTAATGGAGCAAAACCTGTATATGGTGTATACAGCACGTTTATTCAGAGAACATACGACCAGTTGTCTCAAGATTTGTGTATTAACAATAATCCTGCGGTAATACTCGTATTCATGGGAGGGCTTACAGGAATGAACGATGTTACCCATTTGGGATATTTTGATGAGCAGATTGTAGGAAACATACCTAATATGGTTTATCTCTCTCCTACAGGCAAAGAAGAATATTTTGCAATGCTTGAATGGGCGATAGAGCAAAGAAAATATCCTGTAACAATAAGAGTTCCTTCAAATGGAGTAATTACAACAGGAGAAGAAATAAAACCGGATTTTAATGAACTAAACAGATATGTTATAACAGAAGCCGGAAATGATGTAGCAATCATAGGAATGGGAGATTTCTATCATTTAGGAAAAGAAGTAAAAGAGCTTTTAAAGGAAAAAACAGATATAAATGCAACATTAATAAATCCAAGATTTATATCAGGAATAGACAAAGAAGTTCTGGAAAAACTTAAAGAAAATCATGGACTTGTAATAACACTTGAAAATGCAGTACTTGACGGGGGATTTGGAGAGAAGATTACGAGATTTTATGGAACATCAAATATGAAAGTAATGAATTTTGGCGGAAAAAAAGAATTTACTGACAGAGTTCCTGCTGAAGAAATACTGAAAAGAAATCACCTCACAAAAGAGAAAATAGTGGAAGATATACTTGAAATTATTGGGAAATAAAAATTTTACGGAAATATAATTAAAATATATAAAAGAAAGAAGCTGTCTCAAAAAGAAAAGTAATATGAATGACTGTTTTATCAGTAAAATCTTAGTAAATGGATAAATATAATTTTCGTATTCTGCTTATATTTTTTCAATTTATTTTTTCTGTTTTGAGATAGCTTCTTGTAATATAGAATATTATAACTGTGCCGTCGGATAAAGTGTCATTTCATTCACACTTACTTCTTCAGGTAAATCAATAGCAAATTTTACAGCTTCAGCTACTATTATCGGGTCTGCTCCAATTGTATCATAAAGGAATTCAATTCTTTCTTTGATTGATTTGTTTGTAATACGTGTTGCAAGCTCAGTTTTAAATGCACCAAGATAAAGAGTAGTTGTACGGATATTTCTTTTTTCATTTGCACTTTCTTTTCTGAGAACTTCCATTAAAGCTTTGACACCATGTTTTGTTGCACAATAAATACCCGCTCCTAAATATGTATTTAGTCCGGCGACTGATGAAGTGCTGATAACATGTCCGGATTTTTGTTCGATAAAATGTGGCAGTACTGCTTCAATACCATTTATTACCCCTTTTAAATTGACATCTATCATTTCATCCCATTCATTTGTTCTGAATTCAGATAGAGGTGAATTTGGCATTAGTCCTGCATTGTTAAAAATAACATCAATTTTACCGTACTTTGAAATTGCAAAATCAACTAAAGATTTTACATCTTCCCTTTTTGACACATCTGTTACTTTATAGAAAGCTTCCCCATTTTTTCTTTTTATTTCATTTACTACCTTTTCCAATTTATCTTTATTTCGTGCAGCAAGTACAATCTTTGCACCATTTTCGGAAAGTAATTGTGAAGTAGCTTTTCCAATCCCTGAAGAAGCTCCTGTAATTATCACAACTTTGTTTTTTATAGCCATTTAAATCATCTCCTATTTATTTAATTATTATATATTATATCATATGTTTTAAAAAAATCAATAGATATATATATATCTAATAAAAATATAAAAAGATAAATATAATAAAAC
>CALIJH010000068.1 GCA_938017765.1 uncultured Leptotrichia sp. | reverse complement strand
TATAATTCTCCAAAAAAAATTTTTATTCTTTCGGGAATTGAAAATTTAAGAAAAGAATCTTCCAATGCTTTACTAAAAATACTGGAAGAACCTCCTAAAGATGTGTATTTTATTTTATTGTCGAGAAGTCTGAATATTATTCCTACAATAAAGTCAAGGACAATAAAATTTCACATAGAATCTGAAAATAATGAGGAACTTGGAGTAGATAGGGATATTTATTATTTTTTTGACGGAAATGAAAATAATATAAAAAAATGGAAAGAAAAGTCTATCCCTCTAAAAGATTATGATAAATATGTTTCAAATACGGAAAATGCAACAAGACATATTATAGAAATGAAAAATTATCTAAACAGTAAAGACAGTGAAAATGAAACCGAAAATAAAGAAACGGAAAAAGCGGATGAGCTTGATTTGATAATAAAATATAATAAAAGTACCGAATATCTTGCAAAAAAAATGAAATTCTGTGATTTGAAAGAAGTTTATATAACAGTAAATGAGATTGAAAAGGAATTTAGGCAGGAAAGGGAAAAACTGACAGATGTTTTAGGGAAGATAATAATAAATGCGAAAAATTCAATAGACGGAGATAAATTAAAAAAACTTATAAATCTGAAAAACAGTATCAGAAGTAATGTAAATGTAAGAAGCATTTTATTCAATTTTTTTGATCTATTACAGGAAGCATAAAATCATATCATATAGAATATAAAACTAATATAAAACATGGAAACGGAGAGTTTTGAAAAGAGAGGTATTTATGGAATTAAAGCATTTGGTGAGCGGAACGGATATAAGAGGTATTGTTTCGGAATTTGGCGATAAAAAAATTAATCTGTCAAAAGGTGAAGTAAAATTTATTGCTGCGGGATTTGAAAAATGGATAAAAAGAAAATATGAGAGAAAAGCTGATGACGAAAATAGAAAAATAAAAATTGCTGTAGGATATGATGCGAGATATACGGGACCTGAATTTGCCGAAATAATAAGAGAAGAGCTGAAAGAAGCGGGAATAGACGTCTATGACTGTAAGATGTCCATAACTCCGTCGCTGTTTATGACAACAGTATTTAAAAATTATAAGACTGACGGAGCCATAATGATAACGGCGAGTCATCTTCCAAGCTATTATAACGGACTGAAATTTTTCACTCGGGACGGCGGACTTGAAAAAACTGATGTGCTGGAAATGCTGGAAATGGGCAACAGAAAAAAATGTCAGTGTGAGGCAAATTTAAAAAAAGCAATGGGAATAAAGGACAAAAAAGGAAAAGTTACTGAAAAAAATCTTGCAGATGATTATGCGGATTATCTGTGTGAACTAATAAAAAAAGAGACGGGCGAAGAAAAAGAGCCTTTAAAAAATTTGAAAGTAGTAATTGACGCAGGAAACGGAGCAGCAGGTTTTTTTGCAGATAAAGTAATTGAAAAATTAGGAGGGAATTCCGCAGGAAGCCAGTTTTTAAATCCTGACGGCAGTTTTCCCAATCATGTTCCAAATCCTGAAGCTAAGGAAGCTATCGAATCTTTAAAAAAAGCCGTTCTTGATAATAATGCCGATTTCGGCATAATATTTGACGCTGACGGAGACAGAAGTGCCTTTGTGGATAAAAGTGGACGCGAAATTAACAGAAATAAACTTATTGCACTGTTAAGTGATATACTTATAGAAAAAAATCCAGAAGCTACAATAGTTACGGATTCCGTAACTTCTATGGGACTGAAAAAGTTTATAGAGGACAGAAAAGGTAAACATCACAGATTTCAGAGAGGATATAAAAATGTAATAAACGAAGCAAAAAGACTAAACAAAAAAGGAATATATACCCCTCTTGCAATAGAAACTTCGGGGCATGCGGCATTTAAAGACAACTATTTCCTTGATGACGGGGCGTATATGGCGGCTCAACTGTTAGTACAGCTTATAAAAAGTAAAAAAGAAGGAAGAAATTTTACTGATATACTGAATGAGCTGAAAGAGCCTGTGGAAGAAAAAGAAGTAAGATTTCCTATAAATACTCAAGATTTTAGGGAAACAGGAAATAAAATTCTGAATGCGTTGCCTGATTATGTAAAAAAGGTTCAGGGCTGGAAGCCGGAAAAACCTAATTATGAAGGTGTAAGGGTAATCTGTGATGAAAATAGCTGGTTTTTGTTGAGACTTTCTTTACATGAGCCTTTGCTTTGTCTGAATATGGAAACGGAAAAAAAAGGAAAAGTAAAAGACATCGAGAAAAAATTATATGAATTTTTGAAAGATTATGATGAGATAGACGTTTCATCAATAAAAAATTGAGGTTAATAAAGAGGTTGATAAATGAGAAAAAAAGTGAAAAAAACTATAAAAAAAGCGGCTGAAATATTATTGATTGTTATATTATGCGTATTTGTAACACGTTTTTTTATAACAAAAGAGCAGGAACAAAAAAATAATAAGACAGTTTTTCAAGAAAATAATTTAAATCAGAACAGTTCAGAAGAATATTCAGAAAATACTGAAAATCGGAATGATAATGAGTACTCTGAAAATAGTCAAAATTCAGGTAAGAAAAACAGAAAAAAGAATAAAAATAAAAAAAGTGAAGACTTTCAAATTGCGGAAAATTTGGAAAATAATCAGGAAATCAGCAACAATAATAACTATAATAATAGAAATAACAATAACAATTTTCAGAAAGTAAAATCATCAGGAAATAGAAAATATAAAATAGATTATGACCATATAATAGGCGGAGATATAAACTCCAGTGGAGAAAAAGTTACGGGAGGACATACTCTTTTGCGGGGAGATGTGAGAATAATAAAAAAAATAGGAAATCCCGCATCTAATGGAGTATATAGAGCCAACGTAGAAATAAAAAGACCTGACGGAAAGTGGCAGAAAAAGACGAGTAACGGCGGAGTAAATACAATGTTTCCCGAGGACTGGGATGAAGCGAGAGTGATAGATGAAATAAACTCCGCATGGGAAAATAGAAAAGAACTCAAAGGAAGAGACAGTAATATGTGGCAGGGAGTAAGTAAAAGCGGAGTTGTAATCAGAGGATATAAAAGTCCGAGAATAACAGCCTATCCTGTTTATGGAGGAGAAAGATGAAAATAATATTTGGCTATTATGACGATCAAGACTTTGGATTAACTGAATATCCTGATATTCCTTATCCTGATGAAAAAGATTTTGATACTTTTGAAGAGTATGCGGAAGCAGGAGAAAAAATAGGAGAATATACAAAATTTTTGATAACAGGAATAATGGAAGATTTTCAGTATCCTGAAAGTTGTGATGAAATATTGAATGAAATAAAAAATATGGAAAATGGAAAAAGTTTCGGAGTTGAATGGGACGGACAGGCTTTTCAGTACAAAATAACAAATCACTATGTCCAGTTTATTCATACAATTTTTGGCGAAAGTGAAGAATATCCATTGTGGACTTGCAGACTGAAAGAGTATAAAAAAGTTTTACAGGCATGGAAATCTTTTTTGGAATTACCGAAAAGTCTTGACAGTAAATTAGAAGTGAATATATAATCTGTAAATAAAAAAAGTCGAATTTAAAATCCGACTTTTTTTAATTCATCAGTTCGTCTATTAAATCTTTTACGTGGACAATTTCTTTCAGCTTGTAACCGTTTGCTCCTGAAAAGAACAGACCTGTTTGAAGACGTCCAAGATAGGCATCGCCCAAACTGTCTGCAATACAGTATCCTACTCTTCTTGCACCCTGTCCACGATTACATGGAAAGACACAGTTACTTATACATTTTATTCTTTTGTCATCAGGAACCAGATTTTTAATAAGATCAGTTTTTATAGCCCGACCCGGATAACCGACAGGAGAACCGACTATAGTGATATCCTCTTTTTTGGCGTTGATTAACACTTTTTTCAGCTCCATACTCGCATCACATTCATAAGTACCCACAAATCTTGTCCCCATTTGTACAGCATCGGCACCCAGCGACATCATTTGCAGGATATCTTCGGTGTCCCATACACCTCCTGCAGCTATTATAGGAAAATCTCCCCATTTGTCCCTTTCTTCCTTCACAAAAGGCAGGACATATTCAAGCTGATGTTCAGGAGCAAAAAGCTCGTCATATTTTGCACCCTGATGTCCTCCACTTTTAGGACCTTCAACAATTACTGCGTCAGGCAATCTGCCTTCGGATTTCCATTTCCTGCATATTACTTTCAATGCTCTTGCAGATGAAACGATAGGAACAATGGCTACTCCCGGATAGTTTTTTGTGAGTCTTGGCAATTCGAGGGGAAGTCCCGCTCCTGTTACAATAATATCCGCTCCCGCATCCAGAGCGTCGGTAACTACTCTTTCATAGTCGTTTATCGCACGCAATACATTACATGCGAGGGGTTTATCCCCACATATCTTTCTTGCATTTTTAAAAATTTCAAATAAAGCTTCTCTGTTATAAGTATTTTCAGTGCCGAAAGGTCTGCCGTTTACAAGTTTCTTGACAAATCTCATATTCTGATAATATCCTGTACAAATAGCACTTATAGTACCAAGACAGCCGTTTTTTGAAACATTTCCCGCAAGCTGGTCCCAGCTTAATCCTACGCCCATTCCACCTTGGACGAGAGGTTTTTCAATATAATGTTTTCCTATTTTTATTCCTTTAAATTTTTCATTCATTTTTTATTCCCTCCTGATATTTTATTACTGATTAGAATCGGCAATAAAAGGAGGAGCCCTCACAATACGGATATTTTCCGAAACGGAACTGTAATTCAAGGCGACATCCGTAAAAGCAGTATACAAAAGAGAAATACAGTCTATGATGTTCCTAAAATTTTCAATGACCTTTTTACGAATGTCATTAGTCATAAATCCTATATAGTCATTTGAGCAGAGCTGCTCAAATTTTTTTACTAAAACGCTGATATATTTTTTATCTATATCTTCAAAAAAGGATAAATCAAAATCCAATGAAGAAATCTGTTTATCCAAAAATTTAAAAAAATTATCACTTTTATTTAGCAGGACTTTTTTGTTTTTATTATAAATTGAAGAAATGTTTTCAAAATTTACAAAATTATCTTTTGATAAAAACAAAAAACTGCTATTTTTAAAAAACTGATTGAAAATATTTAAGATAATATTACGTATAATTTCAGATAATATATATTTTTTAGCTTTTTTAAACATTGAAATCCCCTATTAAAATTAAATAACATTTGTTACATTATATCAAAAAAAGTAATGAAAAGTCAATTAATAAATAAGGTCGATATTAACTTTGATATTTTATTAATTTTGTCGTATTTATTATGAATGCAAATAAAAATATAATGTAAGTAAGAGTAGTATTAATAAATAAGCTATCAACTAAGAAAATATAAAGTCAGTATTGACTGAAAGATATATTAAGTGATATAATTTTTTGAAAGAAAAATAAATAATATAGATTTTAAGAGGTGATTTGAAAATGAGTACAACAGAAAATGAAAAAAAAGAAAGAGCAACATCTTCAAAAAAAGCAGGAGGAGAGATTTCAGGAATAAAAAAAGTAGTGGCAATGGGGATAGGAGCAGCTATCTATATAGTAGCGTCGAGATTTGCTGCAATTCCTACACCGATACCAAATACGACAATCCAGATAACATATGCAATTTTGGCACTGATTTCTTTTATATACGGGCCTGTAGTAGGTTTTGGAGTAGGGTTTATAGGGCACACTATAAGTGATATGACGGCATACGGGTCGCCATGGTTCAGCTGGATATTTGTTTCGGGCTTTTTTGGTTATACTATGGGAATTTTGGGAAAAATAGTAGGTTTGGATAATTTTAACGGTGTAAAAATAGTAAAATCGATAGTCGGAGAAATTATAATCTGTGCAGTGGGTTGGGGAGTTATAGCTCCGTTACTCGACATTTTATTTTACAATGAGCCTAAAAATAAGGTGTTTACTCAGGGAATAATGGCAGGAGCTGCTAATTTTATCAGTGTGGCAGTTTTAGGAACAATTCTGATATTTGCATATTCTAAAACTCTTGTAAATAAAGGAAGTTTGAAAAAAGAAGATTAATACTTATAAATCGTAGGAAAGGAGTCTCGGTTTTGGAAATAAATGGGAAAAAAGAGGCAGTGAGTTTTAGCGATTTTACATTTCAGTATGAAAGCCAATCGGAGCCTACATTACATAATATAAATCTGAAAATTTATGAGGGTGAAAAAATACTAATAATAGGACCGTCAGGCTCGGGTAAAAGCACAATTGGTCATTGTATAAACGGGCTTGCACCATATTTTTACAAAGGAGAAATAAAAGGAGAACTCAAAATTTATGACGAAGTTCTGAACGGGATTTTTGAGCATTCAAAATATGTAGGAACCGCTTTACAGGATTCTGATGCACAGTTTGTGGGACTCAGTGTTGCTGAAGACATAGCTTTTGCTCTTGAAAATGACACTGTGGAAACAGATATTATGAAAAAGCAGGTAAATGAAATAGCTAAATTTGTAAAAATAGAAGATTTACTGAAAATGAAACCTCACGATTTATCGGGAGGACAGAAACAGAAAGTTTCCCTTGCGGGAATAATGGTAGAAGATGCTAAAATAATTCTCTATGACGAACCTCTTGCAAATCTTGACCCGTTGAGCGGTAAATACGCCGTGGAACTGATAGATGAACTTCATAACAGAAAAAAACTTACGACTATAATTATAGAACACAGGCTTGAAGATGTGCTTCATAAAAAAGTGGACAGAATAATAGTTATAGATAAAGGAAAAATAATAATTGACGATACTCCTGACAACATACTGAAAAATGATATATTGAAGAAGATAAATATAAGAGAGCCTCTCTATATCTCCGCCTTGAAATATAGCGGAGTGGACTTGAATAAATATAATGAAGTAGCAGATATGGGAAAAATGGACTTATCAGATATAAAGGATAATATTCTGAACTGGATAAAGCATAATCCGGCTAAGGAAAAGGAAAATAATTCTGAAACGATATTAGACCTTAAAAATATAGATTTTTCATATAACGAAAAAAAGAAAATCCTGAAAAATATAAATATTGATATAAAAAAAGGACAAATGGTCAGCATTGTAGGTTCAAACGGAGCGGGAAAGTCGACGTTGTCCAAAGTCATTACAGGATTTGAAAAACAGGATAAAGGAGAAATATTTTATAAAAATAAGGAAATAACGGGTGAAAGCATAACGGAGAGGGCAGAAAAAATAGGATTTGTCCTGCAAAATCCTAATGCGATGATTTCAAAGGTTACTATTTTTGATGAAGTGGCTTTAGGACTTAAAATAAGAGGATTTTCTCATGAAGAAATAGAACAGCGTGTATTTAAAGTTCTGGAAATATGTAAATTGAAACCTTTCAGAAACTGGCCTGTAAAAGCATTGAGTT
The DNA here is from genome assembly GCA_938017765.1 of uncultured Leptotrichia sp. Taxonomy (GTDB): domain Bacteria; phylum Fusobacteriota; class Fusobacteriia; order Fusobacteriales; family Leptotrichiaceae; genus Pseudoleptotrichia. The sequence goes on along the minus strand of CALIJH010000068.1, from coordinate 43,354 downwards.
ACGGTCAGAAAAAAAGAGTAACGATAGCTTCCATTCTGGTACTTGAACCTGAAATAATAATAGTCGATGAACCTACTGCGGGTCAGGATTTATTTCACTATAAGGAAATAATGGAATTTTTGAAACAGCTCAATGGATATGGAATTACAATACTGTTTATAACCCATGATATGCACCTTATGCTTGAATATACTGATAAAGCTTATGCTTTTAATAATGGTGAAATAATAAAAGAGGGAAAACCGTCCGAAATTTTATCTGACGGTAAAATATTGGCAGAAGCCAATCTCAAAAAGACTTCACTTCATTATCTTGCAGAAGCTGTAGGAATAAATCCTGAAGATTTGATAAAGACTTTTGTGCATTATGAAAAGGCAGGTGAATAAATGAAAAATAATTTTTTGCTGGAATATATAGAAAAAGATTCAATTCTGCATAAAATGAACGGAGCTGCAAAATTAATCTGTTTCCTATTGTGGACGACTGCCATTATGCTTACTTATGACACAAGATTTCTCATATTCCTCACTGTTTTCGGTTTTTTTCTTTTTAAGGTATCAAAAATAAAATTTAGAGAAATAAAATTAGTATTTTATCTTATATCAATATTCCTGATTTTAAATTTGATGATGATATTTCTTTTTTCTCCTTTGGAGGGGACTAAGATTTACGGAACAAGACACGACATTTTTAGAATTGCCGGAATATACATATTGACTTGGGAACAGCTGTTTTATGAATTTAATATCTTTGTAAAATATATATCGGTCATTCCCGTTGCCTTACTTTTTATTGTAACTACTCATCCCAGTGAGTTTGCAGCTTCAGTAAATAAAATAGGAGTGCCTTATAAATTTTCTTATGCAATATCCATAGCTTTGAGATATATACCTACGGTTCAGGAAGATTTTATAACGATAAATAAAGCCCAGCAGGCAAAAGGAATAGATGTATCCAAAAAGACAGGCTTTATAAAAAGAATTAAAAATGTTTCCTATACATTGATGCCCCTTATATTTTCAAGTATTGAAAAAATAGATATAATAAGTAATGCTATGCTTTTAAGAGGATTTGGAAAGAAAAACAGACGGACATGGTACTGTGGTGAGAAAATGACTTTAAAGGATATTATAGGAATTACAGTAACAATTATATTTGTCATTATTTCAATAATATTGATAAAAATAAATAATGGACGTTTCTTTAATCCATTTGTATAATAATCGGAAAATTTAAAATAAATAGTCATTATCGATTTTAAAATACTGATTATCAATCAGTTTATTTAATTTTAAGGAGGATTTTATGTCAAACAATATGCTTGTTTTACAAACTGATTTCGGATTGCAGGACGGTGCCGTAGCAGCTATGTACGGAGTTGCACTGGGTGTCAATCCTGATTTAAAAATATATAATCTGACCCATGAGATAGAGACATATAATATATGGGACGCTTCTTACAGATTGGTGCAGACTTTACAATATTGGCCTGAAGGAACCGTATTTGTGTCGGTTGTAGACCCGGGAGTAGGAAGTTCAAGAAAAAGTATTGTTGCAAAGACAAAGGACGGTAAGTATATAGTAACTCCTGACAACGGGACACTGACTCATATTCATTCCAATATCGGTATTTGTGAAGTAAGAGAAATAGACGAAACAAAAAACAGACTGCCGTATTCGGGAGAATCTTATACATTTCACGGCAGGGACATATATGCTTTTACAGGGGCAAGACTGGCAAGTAATGTTATTTCTTATGAGGAAGTCGGACCGAAACTGAATTTAGAAGAAATGACACTTTTAAAAACAACGGACGTAGTAATAAATGAAAATAAGGAAATAACAGGGACTATCGATATACTGGATATAAGATTTGGGAATTTATGGACAAATATTCCGAAAGAAGTTTTTGATAAAATGGACATAAATTACGGAGATACTTTGGAACTGAATATAAAACATGATACGAGAAATGTTTATAACAGCACTGTAAAATATGTAAAATCTTTTGCCGAAGTCCATATAGGGAGAACGCTCCTTTATGTAAATTCGTTGAATAAAATAGGAGTAGCTATAAATCAGGGTTCATTTTCAAGGGCTCATCAGGTGGAATCAGGTTATCAATGGAAAGTGGAATTGAAAAAAATAGAAAAATAGAAAATAATTAAATAATAATCGAGGTAAAAAAATGGTAAATATCGGAAATGACTGGGACGAAATACTGAAAGATGAATTTGATAAGGAATATTATCAGAAAATGAGAAAGTTCCTTATAAATGAATACAGGACAAAAAGAATATACCCTAAAGCTGACGAAATATTCACCGCATTTAAGCTTACAGGATATAAGGATACAAAAATAGTGCTGTTGGGTCAGGACCCTTATCACGGTCCCAATCAGGCACATGGACTGGCTTTTTCAGTAAAAGAAGGAGTGAAATTACCTCCTTCATTGCAGAATATGTATAAGGAAATAAATGAAGAATACGGTTATGAAATGAGTAAAAGCGGATACCTCGTACCTTGGGCAAAACAGGGAGTTCTTCTTTTAAATACGGCACTTACTGTTGTTGCCGAAAATGCTAACTCCCACTCAAAGATAGGCTGGGAAATATTTACGGATAATGTCATAGAATATCTTAATAAAAGAGATGAACCGCTAATATTTATCCTCTGGGGAAATAATGCAAGAAGTAAAAAAAGACTGATAGATATGGATAAACATTATATTCTGGAAACAGTCCATCCAAGCCCTCTGTCTGCAAATAGAGGATTTTTCGGATGCGGACATTTCAGAAAAGCTAATGAGATATTGAAAGAGCTGGGAAAAGAAGAAATAAATTGGAAAATGTAGTAAAAATTAGAAGCAGAGATTTGAAAAAACAGCTGTTAAAAGAATAGTCGGATTAAAGATAAAATATTGAAATTCAGAGTATTCTTTTTTATTGAAAAATATAAGCTGTTTTTTTTTAATATTTACAATATATAAAAAAATCAAAAAATTTTAAAAAAAAGACTTGACAATATGGAGAAAATATAATATTATATATCTGTAATTAGCACTCCTTATAAATGAGTGCTAACAAAAGGAAGGTGTAAGATGAATGACAGAGAACGATTAATATTAAAGGCTATTATTAAACATTATCTGGAATTTGGTGAAAGTGTAGGTTCGAGAACTCTTGAAAAAAAATATAGTATCGGAGTTTCGTCAGCCACAATAAGAAATACAATGGCAGATCTTGAAGATAAAGGACTTATTGTAAAAACTCACACATCTTCCGGAAGAATTCCGACGAGTGAGGGCTACAGAATATATGTAGAAGAGCTTATTAAAATAAGAGAGATTTCTACAGAAGCCAAAGCAAAAGTAATCGAAGCGTATAATAAAAAAATGAATCAGATAGATAAAATATTTGAGGAAACATCGAGATTATTATCTAAAATGAGCCAGTACGCGGGTGTAGTTCTGGAGCCTGTGATAAGACAGGAAGGCGTAAAAAAAGTAAAGCTGATACATATAAATAATATGAATATTTTAGTGGTTGCCGTTATGGATTCATTTTTGACAAAAAGTTTCAATATGTTTCTTGAAAATCCTATGAATGAGGAAGAAGTAGAAGATATTGATATACTGTTAAATGAAAAAATAAAAAACAGCCCCAAAGCATTTACGTTGTCTGACCTTGAAGAATTCTTTATAAATAAGGATTTATTGATGCCGGAAGAATTGAAAGAAGAACAGGTAATAAATGAGGGAAAATTGTTTTTTGAAGGAGGGACGAATTTACTTGAAAGCAATGTTTCCGATGTTATGAAAGTGATAGACAGAGTCAAACTCTTTAATAATCCAGAAGATATGAGGCATATATTTTCCCAGTTTATTAAAACTGACCAGTATAAGGACGGAGAAGTAAATGTAATTTTTGGAGAAGATTTGGAAATCGCAGGATTAGAGGATTTTTCTTTTGTGTTTTCAGTCTATACAATGGGAGATGCAAAGGGGATTATGGGAGTTATAGGGCCTAAAAGAATGGAATATTCTAAAACTGTAGGTCTGGTCGAATATGTCTCGGAAGAAGTGAAGCAGCTTTTAAAGAAAAAATAATTCGTAAATAATTTAAAGTAAAGGAGATGAGTATAAAAAATGTCTGAAAAAGATTATGAAAATGAGTTGGCTGAAGAAAAAACCGAAGAATTTCAGGAAAAGAACGATGAAAGAGCTGATATGAATAACCTTGACGAGGATAAAAAATGCGAATGTGAAAATGAAGCTTCCAAAAAAAATGAGGGAAATAAGGAAGAAGTTGAAACCCCTGAAATGAGAATAAAAAAACTGGAATTGGAGCTTCAGGAATGGAAAAATTCCTATACAAGAAAATTAGCTGAATTTCAGAATTTTACTAAAAGAAAAGAAGCGGAAGTTTCAGAAATGAAAAAATATGCTTCTGAAGATATAATTATAAAACTGCTGGATAATATAGATAATCTGGAAAGAGCTGTAGACGCCTCAAAAGAAACTAAAAACTTCGATTCTTTAATAGAAGGTGTAAATATGATATTAAATAATCTAAAATATCTTCTAAAAGAAGAAGGAGTGGAGGAAATAGAAACAGACGGTAAAAATTTTGACCCTTATGAACATCAGGCTATGATGACTGAACAGAAAGAAGAACTGGAAAATGATGCTATTGTTCAGGTATTTCAGAAAGGATATAAGCTGAAAGGGAAAGTAATAAGACCGGCAATGGTAACAGTCAATAAGAAATAGTTAAAAAGTTGATATAACTTTTATATAATGTATTAATAATATATTGATTAAGTAATAAATTGTTAATTTGTTAAATTTATATATAAAATAAAAATTAAAAATTAAGGAGAATGATAAATATGAGTAAAATAATAGGAATAGATTTAGGAACAACAAACAGCTGTGTGGCAGTAATGGAAGGTGGAAACTTTGCAATAATACCAAATTCGGACGGAGGAAGAACTACACCGTCAGTCGTAAACATTAAGGAAAATGGAGAAATAATAGTAGGAGAAATTGCTAAAAGACAGGCAATCACAAATCCTGATTCTACAGTAATTTCAATAAAGACACAAATGGGGTCTGATTACAAGGTAAATATAAACGGAAAAAATTATACACCACAGGAAATTTCAGCGATGATACTAAAAAAACTGAAAAAAGATGCTGAAGCATATTTAGGGGAAGAAGTTAAGGAAGCTGTAATCACAGTTCCTGCATATTTTACGGATGCACAGAGACAGGCTACAAAAGACGCAGGAGAAATTGCAGGGCTTACAGTAAAAAGAATAATAAATGAACCTACAGCAGCGGCATTATCTTATGGATTGGATAAAAAGAAAGAAGAAAAGGTACTTGTATTTGACTTAGGTGGAGGAACATTTGACGTTTCCGTACTTGAAATAGGAGACGGAGTAGTAGAAGTTATATCCACTTCAGGAAACAATCACCTTGGAGGAGATAACTTTGACCAGAAAATAATAGACTGGTTAGCAGATGAATTTAAAAAAGAAACAGGAATAGATTTAAGAAATGATAAAATGGCAATACAAAGATTGAAAGATGCGGCAGAAGATGCTAAGAAAAAGTTATCCACAACATTGGAAACTTCGATTTCATTACCGTTTATTACAATGGACGCTACAGGTCCAAAACATTTGGAGAAAAAACTTACAAGAGCGGCATTTGATGAATTGACAAAAGATTTGGTTGAAGCAACTAAAGGACCTGTAAAACAGGCTTTAGAAGATGCAAACTTGAGTCCTAATGAAATTAATGAAATATTGTTAGTAGGAGGTTCTACAAGAATACCTGCCGTTCAGGAATGGGTAAAATCCTACTTTGGAAAAGAGCCTAACAAAGGTATAAACCCTGATGAAGTGGTTGCAGCTGGAGCAGCAATACAAGGCGGAATTTTAATGGGAGATGTTAAAGATGTATTATTGCTTGATGTAACTCCATTATCATTGGGAATTGAAACATTAGGAGGAGTATTTACTAAAATAATAGAAAGAAATACTACAGTACCTGTCAAAAAATCTCAAGTATTCTCTACAGCTGCCGATAATCAGCCTGCTGTGTCAATAGTAGTATTACAGGGAGAAAGAGCAAAAGCTGCCGATAACCATAAATTAGGAGAATTTAACCTTGAAGGAATACCTGCCGCTCCAAGAGGAGTGCCTCAGATAGAAGTAACATTTGACATTGACGCAAATGGAATAGTTCACGTTTCTGCTAAAGATTTAGGAACAGGAAAAGAAAATCAGGTAACAATTTCAGGTTCATCCAATTTATCCAAAGATGATATTGAAAAAATGAAAAGAGATGCCGAAGCTCATGAAGCGGAAGATGCTAAATTTAAAGAATTAGTAGAAGCAAGAAATCAGGCTGACCAGCTAATACTGGCTACAGAAAAGACAATTTCTGAAAATGGTGATAAATTGCAGGGAACAGAAAAAGCTGATATAGAAAAAGCGATAGAAGAACTGAAAAAAGTAAAAGATTCCGATAATTTAGATGAAATAAGAAAAAATATCGAAGAGTTATCCAAAGCATCTCAAGGATTTGCGACAAGACTATATCAGGATGCACAAGCTCAGGCACAGGCTAATCAAAATACCGGAGGGGATAATAATCAGGATGCAGGAAATTCCGGAAACAATGATGATGTTCAGGATGCAGAAGTTGTAGATTAATAAGATTTAAAAAGTTTAATACCGAACAGCAATCTTAGCAATGGACGGATATTAATTATATCTACAATAATTGTTGAAAATATAGGAAATATGGATAGAGTAAATATAATTAATGATTAACTGTATTTGTGATAGTTATTTAAAAGATTTAATGAATAGTTCGTTTTTTAAAAACTGATTTTGAAAATCAAAAAATATAGAAATAAAGATAGAGAAGGGAATAGAGAAATTTAAAAAATTAATTCTCTATTCTTTTCGTAATTTATAAGAAAAAATTTATAAGAAGAGGATGTACAATGAAAAATACGACGGTTTTAAAATACGGAAATGTTGAAATAGGAGTATTTACAAAAGGAGCTGAATTATACAGCTATAAAATAAACGGAGAAGAATTTATTTGGGAAAGAAATCCTGAATTTTGGGGAGGCAGTTCCCCCGTATTATTTCCTTTTGTGGGAATATTAAAGAGCGGGAAATATACTTTTGACGGGAAAGAGTATGAAATAAGTACAAGACATGGTTTTGCAAGGGACAACAATTTCGATTTAATCGAAAAAGGAGAAAATTTTTTAAAATTCAAGTTTTCTTCAAATGAAGAAACATTGAAAAAATATCCTTTTAAATTTGATTTATTTTTGACATATATAATAAACGGGGATACTCTTGAAATAAAATATGAAGTTATAAATAAAAATGCCGGAGAAATGTATTTTTCATTGGGAGCACATCCGGCTTTTGCATTAAAACTTAATGAGAATATAAAATTGAATGATTATTTTCTTGAATTTGAAAAAGAGGAAACAGCACAAATATATAAGTTAGTAAACGCTTGTGTTTTAAACGAAAAACAAGATTATTTGAAAAATGAAAAAATAATAAGACTAAATGAAACAATATTTGATGATGATGCTATAATATTCAAAAATCTGAAATCAAATAAAGTAACTATAAAATGTGATAAGACAGATAAAAAAATATCGGTAAATTATGAAAATTTTCCTTATATAGCATTCTGGAGTAAGCACGCTGCACCTTTTGTCTGTATAGAACCATGGTTCGGAATAACAGATTTTGAAAGCTGTAGCGGTAAACTTGAAGAAAAAGAGGGAATTATAAAATTATCTGAAAATAATAATTTTACAGCAAAACTGCTGATAACAGGGTCATTATAAATGCTATAAAGAAAGGAGGAGGGGCTGTTTTAAAAGTCTAAGAGTTATTATAAAAGTAATATGAATAAATATAAGTAAATATAAATAAATATGAGTAAATATATTTTTCATATATTTTATAAATATTTTACTACTTTTAAAACAATTCCATTAAAAAATGGCAAAAAGAGATTATTATGAAATATTGGGAATATCTAAAAATGCAAGTGAACAGGAAATAAAAAAGGCATACAGAAAAGCTGCCATGAAATATCACCCTGATAAATTCTCCAGTTCATCTGAAGCTGAAAAAAAAGATGCCGAAGAAAAATTTAAAGAAATAAATGAGGCATATGAAATATTGTCAGATTCTCAAAAAAAGGCAGCTTATGACCAGTATGGGCATGCAGCATTTGAAAATGGTGGACAGAGTGGCTTCGGTCAAGGCGGTTTTGGAGGATTTGGAGGCTTCAGTTCTGAAGGTTTTGGCGGTTTTGAAGATATAAATTTAGGAGATATTTTTGGAGACTTTTTTGGTGGAGGAAGAAGTAGCAGAAGCCAGGGACCAAGAGTGAAAGAGGGAGCGGATTTGAGATACAATCTTACTCTAACACTGGAAGAAGCCGCATTTGGAGTGGAAAAAGAAATCAAATATAAAAGAAAAGGAAAATGTAAAACATGTGGCGGTTCCGGGGCAGAACCGGGACATAATATGAAAACATGTGATAAATGTAACGGTTCCGGACAGATAAGAACTCAACAGAAGTCAATATTCGGGATACAGACAGTTGTTCATGAATGTGATAAATGTCATGGTACAGGAAAAATTCCTGAAAAAGAATGTTCAACTTGTCATGGTACAGGAATAGAAAAAGAAACTGTAACAAGAAAAGTAAGAATACCGTCAGGTGTAGAAACAGGTCAAAGATTAATCGTCAGAGACGGAGGAGATGCAGGAGGAAATAACGGGATTTTTGGGGACCTGTATCTATTCATTACTGTAAAAGAACACCCTATATTTAAAAGACATGGATATGATATTTACTGTGAAGTGCCTATAGGAATAACGACGGCTATTCTTGGTGGAGAAGTGGAAGTTCCTACTCTTAAAGGAAAAACTAAAATAAAAGTTGCAGAGGGGACTCAAAATGGAAAACTTCTCAAATTAAAAGATGAGGGAATAATGATTTCAGGAACGCAAAAAAGAGGTTCTGAAATAATAGAAATCAAAATAGAAACTCCAACAAATCTTACAGAGAAACAGAAAAAAGCTCTTAGAGAATTTGAAGAAACTTTAGGAAAGAAAAATTATAAGGAATCAAATTCCTTTATAGATAAAATGAAAAAATTTTTTAAAGGAGAAGAATAATTTTTTGTATTAATTCCAGAAAATGGATGAATTTTTAATTTAACTTACTGATCATTCGGATAATATGTATGTTTCTATGCGTCTATTCCTAAAATAGATGTCATTGAGGAACATTCATCATATATACAGACTATAGAAAAACAGGCAGAACAAGCTAAAATAGTTGTTATTAAAGAATATTTATATGTTGATAATATGGAATTATGTATTATATTTTTCTACTATTCTGAATCTCTAAAGAATATTTATAACTGATAAGGATAATACTTTTTCAGAATAAAGCTAATTTAGTAGCACTCTAAAGAACACTTATACACTAATAAGGATTGACCTCTGTAAAAGCAGGAGTTAATCCTTTTAGTTTTTTCTTTATCTATATTATTTTTGTAGTTTGAAATCAAATAATTTTCAGATATTAATTGCTTCGTTTTATTATCTATATCATTTTTTTAATCTTCAGCTGTTTATAAAATTATACTTTTTTCTTTTATTTCATTTTTATTTGAGTTTTGTACTTTTCTTTCTGTTTATAAAACACTTCTATTTTAGCGATTTTAATATCGATACTTGTACCATTCTGATGTTGTTGTGTTTATAAAATATTTCTGATTTTAATAATCCAAAGAAATATTCTAAATAAAAATCTATATTATAAAATGCTAAAAATCTGTCGAACTTAAATAATAGAAAAAAACCTGGAGCTCGACAGAAATTTTTGAGTACTTATTTTATTGAAAAAAAAGAATATTCAAAAAATTTTTATCATAAAGAACAAGATTAAAAATAAGAATAAAAATTAATCGACAAATTTTGATAAATTTGTTATTATATTTATTGAAGAAATTTGGACACTGTATTAATAGAATATTTTGTAATGTAAATCGCATAGGGCAGCCTATGACTACCCCTTGTTCAGGAAGTATTAATAGAATATTTTGTAATGTAAATGCGATAAATATTCCTGCTGCTGCTACATCTGCTCTGTATTAATAGAATATTTTATAATGTAAATCAGAAGATAATCAATCTCAGTTTCTGTGAGTTTATCGTATTAATAGAATATTTTATAATGTAAATTCTACATTAATAGTATACCATATCAATTTAAAAAAGGTATTAATAGAATATTTTATAATGTAAATGCAGAAGAACCTACAGGAGTGATAATCTGTCCATTTTGTATTAATAGAATATTTTATAATGTGAATATGATTAGATATATTATATTAGAATTGAATAGAAGTATTATTTTTATTGACTTTAAACAAATTATAAAAATTAATTCAAGGTTAAATGTATGTGTCTATATGCCTGTATTTATATACATAATATACAAACAATACACAAAATATAACTACTTTTTAGTAGTTACATTTAATTTAGTTTATTTATTTCTTTTCTCATTTTTTCAATATTGGTAATAGTATATTTTTCTGTCATAGTAATATTAGAATGCCCTATAAGTTTTTTTATAGAAACTTTATCCTGACTTGCTTCCATTATCATTGTTGCAAAAGTATATCGTGTGTCATGTATATAATGTTTTGAGCCAATTTTTTCCATGCAAGGAATAAACATAGAATTTCTAAATGTCATATATTGCATATGTGTTGTACAATCAGGATTTGGCAGTAAAAATTTTGTTGGATTGTTAAAAAAGTTTATAATTAAATGTTTTATTCGCTCGTGAATAGGTACAATTCTATTTTTTCCAGCTCTTGTTTTTATACCGCCTTTTATAGTCCAATTTTCAAGATCTACATTCTCTTTTTTTATCGATAATAATTCCTGAATTCTAAATCCTGTATAAATTAAAACTAAAATTATATCAGCTCCCGGAATTATTCCGACATTATCCCATAATTTTTTTTGTTCTTCTTCAGTAAAAATAGTATTTTTTCTGACGTTCTCTCCTTTTTTTGTTACTATAAAACTTGCGTAATTTTTATCAATTATATCAAGTTTTAAAGCATAATCAAATATTAGTTTTGCAGTTCCTTTTATTGATCTAATGTATGAAGGACTTTCTTTTTCAAAATTATCAAATAATGTTTGAAGTTGTATAGTTTTTATATTGATTATTTTTGTATTGTGGAGAGGAGCCAATTTTTTAAATCTCATCTTATAATCTGATAAAGTTTTTTCTAATAATCCGGAATTTTTTTTAGTATCATAGAATCTTTGAAAAACATCTTTAAGAGTAAGAGATTTAAGATTAATATTATAGGGATTTTGATTATATAATGATAACTGATATAAAGCTTCTTTTCTATCAGAAAAATAATCTAAATAATCATAGATTTGCTTTCCATTTTTATCAAAACCAACAGTAATCCTTATTGCAAATTGTTTTCTCCTGTTTCCACTTAATTTGACTACACTCCCATAGCCATTTGGATTTCTCATAAAAAAATCACACTCCTATAAAAAAATTTGTATATTATAAAATAGTGTGATATACTTATATTGCTTAGATATATTGAGTATATCACAAGGTCCTATTGTATATTGCGTAGGGCCTTTTAATTTTAAAGGCTATTTTGACTCACAGGCAATTCCGTCACCGTCTCTATCAAGTTTTGAACTGTATCCCGGCTCTCCTTTCTTCATATCAGAATACCCAGCTGCTCTTGCTTCTTTACAGCTTTTGAATTTTACACTTGATGAACTGCTTGAAGATTTTGTAGTCTTTTTTACGGCTCCTGCCAAAGGCAATGATAAAATAACTCCCCCCAATAGAATTGTTAAAATTACTTTTTTTGTTTTCATAAACTTTTCCTCCTATATATTAAATTTTTTATGAACTTAATAATTATTCTTTTATTTCGACACGAATATCAAAATAATTGTTATTAACATTAAAAAAGCTAATGCTGACAAAAAAAAGAACTTAAAAAGTTTTTTGTTAAAATTCATTCTTTTGTCCAAAAAAGTAATATAACTTTCAATTTCTTTTTCTGTTTCTATTTCTCCATTAGATAATTTATTTAATGTATTTGCTAATATAAAGTTTTTAGTAAATTCGTTTTTATTTTTAATTATCAGATTTTTGAATTTATCAGAAAAAATATATTTTCTTAATATTTCTTCATCATTATTAATAACATCAGTTTCATCATTTTCAGAAATCTGTTCATAGATATTTAAAGATTTAACAAGTTTATTTAACTTTAAAGGGTCAAGTGTTACTTTATTATAAATTTTATTGTATAAAGCCTTTTTTGGATTATTAATTATTCCCATTCCCTTTTTCCCATAAAGAGGATTAACAGCACTTTTAACTTTTCTTTTTAATGCTCCTGTAGTTCGTGCAGAAATTCTCTTTTTTAAATTTGGTGTTCTGAAACCAATCTTCATAAAATCACTCCTCTAAATATATCTTTTTAAGCTGTCTAAAATTTTTACATCATTTTCTGATATATAGTCATATGTATTATCCAAAAAGCTAAAAGCTGTAATTGCAAATGCATTTGCTTCATTCTCGATTCTACTTTCTGCAAATAAAATTTTATCTTTCATTAGTAAAAAATCATCATCTACAGAATGAAAAAAATAATGTCCTAATTCATGTAATATTACAATATCTTTTGTTACTCTTGAAAGAGTAGAATTAATGAAAATATGAAATATTTTGTTTATTTTTACTATAAATCCCATGAAATTCATTTTGGTATAGTAAAGTCTAATTCCTAAATATTTACATAATTTTTCTGGTGATGTAGTACCAGATTCATTGACCAATTTTTTTATTATATTTCTGTATTTCATATTACTCCTTTTTTTCTGATTCACGTTTTGCGATTAATGAACTTATAAAAGCCTTTTTTAAAGTTTCAGATAATTCATAATCCATTTCTTCTTTGTCATCCGCCCCCAATTCTATATTATGACTTTTAAACATTAGAGTATTCATTTCAATGCTTAATTTAACAATTCTATCGTATTCTGCTAATTCTTCAGAATTTAATTGATATTTTTCAATCATTAAATCACGTTCGGATTTATGTGCATTTTCTTTCGTTGTAAACTCATCTTTGTATCCCATTAAATATTCAGGTGAAACTTTCAGAACATTAGCAAAATCTTTGACTTTAGAAAGAGGTAAATCAGTAATTTTTTGTTCTATTTTATGAATAGATGTTTTAGATTTATAACCTAATTTTTTTGCTAATTCTTCTTGGCTTAAACCTAATTTTTCTCTTAAATATTTTATTTTTTCATAGATATCCATAAATATATTTCTCCTGTTTTTATATAAATTATTATACCATTTATTCACTGAAAGTCAACTTTTTTTTCTTTTTTTAAAAAAAAATGTTGACTTTTAGTGTCTGTTATGATATAAATGTTTTAGACACTTAAAGTAAACGAAAAGGAGAAGAAAAATGATAAATGAAAAGTTATTAAGAGAAATTATAAAGAAAAAAGGATTTAAAATGGAATATATTGCTAAAGAATTAGGATTAACAACCGCAGGTTTAAGAAAAAAAGTATCAAATGAGACAGAATTTAAAATAAGTGAAGCATATAAGCTCGCTGATATTCTTGGAATAAAAGGAAATATCTTAGAATCTAAAATTTTTTTACCTAATTCAGACACCTAAAGTAAACGAATTATAAAGATAAGAAAAGATAAAATAAGTTTATTTTTTACTTGAAAGAGGAGAAAAAATGAAAAAACACAAAATTAAGATTATAAAAAACCCTCAAGGAATGCCATTAAAAATATTCATAGACGATAAAGCAATCATGGGAGCAGATGAAATAAAATTAGAATACTCCTATGATTCTAAAACAAGAATCATGATGAAAAAAGTTATGATTTCGTTGATGGATTTTGAAATTTTAGAAATTACAAGCCAAGATGTTTGTTGATAATAGCTGAAATTATATTCAGGATTTAAACGTATAATAAGCACCTCCTTTCATGAATAATAAATTATACCTTGAAAGGAGTAAAAAGAAAAATAGAAAAGATATAAAAAAAGGAGTGGAAAATGAAAAAGAACACATTAAAAGCAAAAGAAGCGGCAGAATTTATGGAAATGAATGTGCAAACTTTAAAAGCAGGTCTTATTTATGGGACTTTATCAAGAGTAGGAACTGCGACAATAACGGGATATAAAAAAGACCCGCGAACTGGTAAAGAAAAACCACGCTATATGTACCATATTCCTCGGATACTTGCTGAAAGGTATATGGGAATGAGTTATGAAAAATGGTTAAAGCGGAAAGAAGGTAAAAATGGATAAAGAAATGATAATGTTTATATTAATGTGGGTAATTCTTTATTTTTTATGTCAAAACGCAGGAAGGAGAAAAGAAGATGAAAAAACTTATATCAGGAATTTCAGGATTAGGAATATTATTTGCAATGATAATGTTGTCTGTAATAGCAGCAAAAAGACAAGATGAAGCTATGAACAGCAAATTTAGAATAGTAACAGACGGGAAAAGTTATGTAGTAAATGGCTATCAAAAAAGCAATGGATATTTGATATTTAATGATGAAAATAATCATTATATAGAAGTATCAGAAAGATTTGCAAAAGTGGAGGTGATAAGATGAAATCTGCGAAAGAAATTAAAGCAAAAGTTAAGGAACTTGAAGAAGAGCTTGAGAAACTTGAGAATGGATGGTCAAATCCAAGAAATATGACAAGAAAAGCAGTATTAATTGAAAGTATAAGACTATTGAAATGGTCTTTGAAAAAGAGCAGAATAAAAGCCAACTCGGCAAAGTTGGCTATATAAAATTATATCAATCAATTATAAAATAAAAAATAAAAATAATCAAGGAGAAAAATTATGGAAGTTATTATAAGAAATCCTGTTATATTGATAACATTATTTAATTTGAATATTTTATTGTTGAAAAAGCAGAGTAAAAATCAGAAAATAATTGATTATATCTATATATTTTTTGTTGAAATTTTAGTATGCAATATTTTATTAATTTTATTAAAATTATAAATCTTGAATACAGATTTCAGAAAATTTATATCCTAATTCAGTAATTGTAATTAACTTTTTATGAATATCGATTTTATAACCTTCTAGTGATTTGTGTTCTTTTTTAAAATCAAGAAACATAGAGTTAGATGTAATAGTTTCATAAGCCAAATCAACTGGAATGAATTTACCGCTTGGAATTTCTATTAATCCTAATCTCAAAAGATTGCCGATAGTTACAGAAATAGTTATATTGTCATAATCAAAGATATTGGTCAGATTAGATATTATAGGTAAGTAATGTCCTTCTTTCACATCTTTGTCGACTATATCTATTAAAGGTATATTTGGAGCGGTAGCTATAAATTTTTTCAGTATATTTGCATCTATTGGAGACATTTGTTTGATAATTTCAGTAAAAGCTGGATGTACTTGTTCTTTAGTATCTATATTCATAGCCTTTGCAAGTAAATTAGCATACATATTTCTTAATTCATCACTATCCATAGAGTAAGAGAGAGCTTGAATAGTAGGAACAGCAACATAAGATTCAGGAGAAACAATTTTTTCTTCTGGGATATTTTCTAATTTTTTAGATATTAAAATTTTAGTTTTCTCAAGATTGATTTCTTTATTGTAAAGCCATTGCTCGATTGGTGAAAGAGCTACATTTATAGCTTTAGGAATTAAAGATAATGTTTTTCCTACTTCTTTTGCTGATTTGTGAATGACATCATCATAAATTTTATTAACTAAAGTAGAATCAATGGGAATATTTGTATTGTTGTTACTCATAAAAATCAACTCCTTGTTTAAATTTAATATATTGTAACTTGAAATTTCGAAAAAAACAATTGTTAAAGGATGAAAAAAATGAGAAAAAATTTGAAATTAGAATATGGAATGGTTTCCATTGAATATGTAGATGTGAGGAAATATCGAATCAAGTTCCCGTATTTATATATAGGCATAAGCAGAATAGATTTGCTTGATGTCAAATTTATAAAATATGGGAATGAAATAATTTGGAAAAACAAGAGAAGGAGAAGATAAAAATGTGGACAGATAATCAGGATCATTTAAAAGAAAAAAACTTGCCGGGAATAAGCATAAAAGAGAGTGGGTGTTATGAATGCAAAATAGAGAGAGCAGAACTATTTATTTCGAGTCAAAATAAGTCAGAAGCTATCATTTTGACATTAAAGTCAATTGAAGATGAAAAAACTGCGAGAATACCCATTTTTTACAGAAATAAGAAAGGTGAGGAACAACTTTTTAATTCAAAACATCTTAATCAATTAATATATTTATTAAAAATCAAATTTGAGAATTTAGAAACAGAATTAGACGAAGAAGGAAAAGAAATATTTCCTATGCTTCAAAATCGAAAAATCGGAGTGTTTCTATCATATTTGGGAATGAATGAAATAATTGATACATCAACAGGAGAAATCAATTATTTCAATGAATATCAGTTAAGAGGTTTCTACAATACGAAAACAGGAAGAACTACACAGGAGATTTTGGATAGAATCGAAAATCCAGAAACATTTAAAATTTGGCAAAAGAATTTCATAAACGAAAATAAAATAAGAGAAAAAAGAGAAATGGAAAAGGGAACAAATATTATCAATAGTCATATAAAAAATAAAACAGAAAATTTAGATGAAGATGATTTTCCGTTTTAAGAAAGGAAAAAAAGAGCAAATGCAGAAAAATGTAATAGTATTTGATACTGAAACAAATGGGTTTAATGATTGTTCAGTTTTATCAATTTCGGCAGTAAAATTGAAAGTAGATTTAGAAAATAAAGAGATTGAGGAAATAAAAAAAATTTGACAGATATTATTTTAGAAAACCGAATGAAGAAATAAATAATGAAGCTATAAAGATAAATGGACTTACAGATGAAGAAATTACAAAAAAAAGAAATGGGAAAAAATATTCAAAATATTTTTTAGAAGATAAAGATTTTATAGATTTTTGTAAAGGGATAAAGCATTTTGTTGCACATAATATTAGTTTTGACAGTAAATTTATGCCATTTGAGTTGGAAAATCAATTTTGCACGAAGGAAACAAACATAGAAATTTGTAAACTTCCGAGCGGTTTTAATGGAAAATATAAATGGCCGAGATTATCTGAAGCAGCAGAATTTTATAAGATAGAAATGGACGAGGAAAAATGGCATGGAAGTGAATATGACACACAAATATGTGCTGAAATATTTAGAAAAATGCTACAAAGAGAAGAAACTTATTTGATTGTAAAAAAGTTTTTGGAGAAAAATTAATGGGAAAAGTGAGTAAAAAAACTGAACAATATAACAAATAATTATTATTCAGATGAATGGTATACGGATTTAGAAACGGTAAATAAAATGATTGAATTATTAAATCCGTTACCGAATTCTAAAATAATTTGTCCTTTTGATACTGAAAAATCATATTTTGTAAAAAAATTAAAAGAATTAGGACATAGTGTAATTTATGGAATAGAAGATTTTTTAGAAAATCATACATATGAATTTGATTATATTATCACAAATCCGCCATTTTCTATAAAAGACCAAGTAATTTCGAGGTGTTTGGAAAGTAGAAAAAGGACTTGTCTTGTACTTCCTGTTGATGTACTTGGAGGAGTAAAAAGACATAGATTATATAAAAAATATAATATTAAACCTATAATTTATATCCCGACAAAGAGAATTAACTATTATAATAAAAACTGGGAGAAAAAAGAAGGCAGTAATTTTCATAGTATTTTTATTGTTTTAGATGTGAATAATAAAAAATCTGAAATCTTTTTTCAGTTTGAAGAAAAGGAAGATATGATAGATTGTTCTATATTAAAGCATAAACAAAAACTAATAAAACAGATGAATTTGTTTTAAAAAAAATATGGGTTAATGAGAACTTTTAAAAAGAGGTGAAATAAATGAGATTAAAAATTGAGAATGTAGAACGGAGCAACTTTTACAAAATGCCAAAAAAAATATATGAATATGATTTGAAGCCGATTGATAGAGAATTATACATGCTCTGTTTAGAAAATTGGAGATTATCGATACAAAATAACTGGGTAAATGAAGAAGGAGAAATATATTTTTATGCAGCACAGGAAACATTAGCAGAAAAAATGAGATTAGATAAAAAGGCAGTAATAAGAGCATTTAAAAAATTAGTTGAATTAGGAATATTGCAAGTTGAAAAAGAAAAAGGAATGTTGAATAAATATTTTTTAACAGATTTAAATATGGATATCCAGTCCCAAAAAGGGACTTCTACCAGTTCCAAAATAGAACTACACCAGTCCCAAAAAGGAACTTCTACCAGTTCCAAAATAGAACTACTACCAGTCCCAAAAAGGGACACAATAAAGAATAAATACAAAAAGAATGAATTAATAAGAATAAATAAAAAAGAATATATATATAAGGGCGAGCAGTTTTTGGATGCATATGAGGAATTTAAAAAAATGAGAAAAGCTATTAAGAAACCTATGACAGCAAGAGCAGAAAAAATATTGTTGAACAAGCTCAAAAAAATTACTAATGAGAATGATGAGCAGCTTGCTATAAAGATACTTGAACAGTCAATACTGAATAACTGGCAGGATATTTATCCGTTAAAGGAGGTACAAAGTGGACATATTGGACACAAAAATGCTTATAGAACAACAAACGAGAAGCATAGTCAAAAAACGGACAGGACAAACGACGGAAAAGGATGGAATTGATGTTGAAACAGTAGATATGCGGGAAATTTCAAGAAAAAAAGAAATAGCGAAGTATAAAAATCTTTCTGGGAAAATGATGTACGAAGACGATTACAAATGCGACTTTGGAACCTCGTATACAAAGAGTGCGACTGAAAAAGAATATAAAAAATCATTTGAAAATTTTTGCAGGAATTTTTCAAAAATTATGCAACAAGGTTTTGGAATTTGTATGAGTGGGGAAGCAGGAACAGGGAAAACACATTATACAAATTGCATATACAACAGTTTAAAAGATGATTTTATTGTTTTTAAAACCAGTATTCTGACACTATTCGATGAAATATACGAGAATTTTGGAGAAAAAACAGTAACTTCTTTTTTGCGGGACCGTTTAGGAGAGGCGGAATTAATCATAATAGAAGATTTGGGAAATGAAGCTATAAAAGATTGGGGGAAACAGAATTTATATTTTATATTTGATTTTATTTATAAAGCGAAAAAATCGGTTGTAATAAATACTAATTTGTCAGACGAGCAACTGGAGAGCTATTTAAAAATTTTGGGAAGTAATAAGCTTTTTTCAAGGTTACAAAGTAAGTGTAAATATTATAAATTTGATTGGGAAGACAGAAGAATTGGGATGTACAAAAAAGAAATTGGGAAATATTTTTAGAGAGGAAAACAGGCGGATGATAACGAGTAAAAATATTGACGAAGTTTTGAAGAAAAAATATTTTGAAGAGATAAAAGAATTTTTTAAAAAGAATCGTTCCGGGGAAGAAAGAGTTAAATATATTAGGGACTTATACGGAACAGGTGGTTGGTATATTCCTCAAAAGGGAGATTTTATACACAGGATTGATTATGATTTTTCCGGGATAGAGTTCAGAAAAAGAAGTGTAGGTCGTGAGGAAGAAAAACTAAAAATGAACTGGTCAAAAATAGCTATGAGATTACAAAATATTATTGAAAGTGAAAATCAACTTTCGTTATTTTAAATAAAATCAGGAGGAAGAATGAAAATAAGTAATTTGACAAAAGAGGATGTAAAGTTTTTAAGAGAATTAAAACAAGAATTGAATACACAGGACAACAGAATGACAGCAAATCCAAGATTTTATCAGATACAACATGATATATTTATTCCTTCGTGCAATAATTTTGGAAAATATTTTGAAGCAGTTAAATCAGGAGAAAGCTTTGGAATATACGCATATGATGAAGAAGGATTAGAAGATCTTAAAGATGTCTTGCTTGCTGATTATGACGAAGAATACTCGGAAGATGTGAAAGAAATCAATTCATTGACTTTAGATAATTTGGACAATGACACAATAGGTTTAAAATGTCATGCTGGAAATTATGAACATATATATTTAAATGCTTTTTTGACAGAAAGGGCCTGTAAGGAATATATAGCAGCGAATAAACATCATTACCAAAATCCGGTTGACTATTTGAATTATGCATTCAGAAATCCGGAACTGGAAAAAGTTTTAGAGATATTATCAAAAATAGAGATTGAAGGAGAATAATTATGGAATTTTTAGAAAAAATAGAATATGACGGGAAAATAATAAGAGGGAGAATAATAGAAAATAAAGTTTGGATAGTTGCAAATGACATAACGGATTTATTTGGGTATAAAAATGGAAGAAATGCTGTAAGAAGAGCAGTTAATGAGAAGAATGTATTAAAATATCCAGTTTTTGGAACAAATGGAAATCAATGTAATTTGATAAATATTTCGGGAATTAATGAAATATTACAAGTAAAAAAGAAAAATATTGATGAGAGCGAAAGAAAAGAAAATTTAAAAGCAATTCAATATGCGGTTGAGTATTTGAAGAGAAAAAGAGACTATTTAGAATTAGAAGAATATTTTATACGGTTTCAAAAAGAGAAAATGGACGAATATAAGATAATTAAGTCTGAGAAGAAGAAATCATTTTGGGGGAAAATACTTGAGTTATTAGGAATATAAGGGGGTCTTATGGCTGTAAAAATGATGAGCAGAGATAATCAAGAGTTAATTTACTGGTTTATAGATTGCTATGCGTATTACTTGAAGGGTATAGAGATAAACTGGAAAAGTAGCAAAGAAAAACCGAGAATATCTGATTATTATCGTTTTCAGGCAAAAGAAAAATTAAAAAAATTGTATATTAAATCAAGTGGGAAGAGTTTAGAAAATTATGAGCCTTTTAAGAATTTAAAAGAAAAGCTTGAGAAGAAAATAATTGAAATCCTGGATAAAAAATACACAAACAAAAGCAAGGCTAAAATCATACTGGATTATTTGTTGAAGTTTGTAATAGAAGAAATGCAACTTTTATTAATCAAACTGGAAGGGACTTTCAGTCTTGCTTTGAAGCTGGTAACAAATCAGGAAGCTATAGAATTTACTAATTTCCTGTTTGATTATTTTATGGATAATGAAATTCCGATGTGGAATGAGATACACGAGCTTTACAAAACACAGAACAATCGAAAATGGGTATACTGGATGCTTAAGAAAAAAATATGTGTAATAACAGGAAAACCAAATGCTCAATTAGCACATATTTCAAAATCTGCGGGAGCCTTAGGGGGATATAAGTTTGACAAAGGGATAGGAAATACATATTTACCCCTTTCTCCTGAATGGCACTTAGGAGTAGATCATGGAGTAGGCGGCGGTAGAGAAAAATTAATGATAAAGCTTAGAAAAATCTATGTTGAGCCCTTTCAGATAAAAACTGAAGAGGAAGTTAAAGAACTGAAGAGAATTTATCCGGGACATTTTAGGGCCTTTAAAGAGGAGAAAAAGTGAATAGTTTTGAATATGTAAAAGAATATGAAAATGAAATAAAAAAGGAATTTTTTTAAAGGATTGATAAGAAAAAATTTAAGATTTTTTCTGGAATGATCGAGACTTATGAAGCAACTTATATTGTGTTAAATAAGGATGAAACTTTTGTTTTTTCTGTAGATGAATTTGGAGGGCATTTAGTTTATGTGGAAAAAACAGGGGGATATATATCTGAAAATAATGCATATATGCTAAAAAAAATGATTAAAAGAATGAAAAGAATGTTAGGAGTTGAAGAATAATGCAAAAAGAAATTTTATTTAGGGCAAAACATGAACATTTCAATGAATTAGTATATGGAAGTCTACTTACAACTTTAGATAATAAAAAAGCATATATAGTCTATCGGGAAGAGATGACAGATAATATAGTCCATATTCCCGTTATGGAGGAAACAGTAGAACAATATACAAATACTGAAGACGCTTTACAAAATAGAGTGTTTGAAGGAGATTTTCTTATAGCAATGGATGAAGATGGAGATTATTATTTACAGCTTGTAGGATTTGGAGAAGAACAAAAAGACTTTTCGCCAATGTTGATAGGATTTAGGATTGTAGAGGGGGTGCCCTTAGATTTATATTTTGAAGATAATAAATGGGAAGGGAAACATGCTTATTTAGTGGAAAAATATAAAATTAAGGTTGAGAAAAATAATGATGATGACTGGATTGAATATCAGGTTATTGGGAATAAAACGGAAAACGCTGAATTAATGGAACTATTTAAAAAATAAGGAGGAGCTTGTGATTGAAATATTACATGGAGATGCACTTGAGAAAATAAAGCTACTAAAAGATAAGAGCGTAGACTGTGTAGTGACATCTCCGCCTTACTGGCAGTTAAGGGATTATGGCGTTGCTGGACAGATAGGCTTGGAAGATACAGTAGAAGAATATATTGAAAAACTTGTAAATATTTTTGATGAATGCTGGAGAGTATTAAAAGATACAGGAACGGTATTCATAAATATGGGAGATACTTATTCAAATGTAAATTCTAAATTTATATCCGGAAGCAATAATAAAAATTATTATATTGACGATCAAAAAGCAAAAACAAGAAAAAAATCGTATATAAGAAGAAAATCAAAGATGATGATTCCTGAAAAATTTGCAATAAAGATGATTGAAAAAGGTTGGATTTTAAGGAACGAAATAATTTGGCATAAGCCAAATGTAGTTCCGGAAGCTGTACAGGATAGATTCACTAATGATTTTGAAAAAATATATTTTTTTACTAAAAATGAAAAATATTTTTTTGAAAAACAATATGAAGCGTTTTCAGAAAAAACTTTAACAGCGTTTAAAGACGGAATAATGCCAACCGGAAAAAAGAAAATGCTTGGAGCTGGAGAAAGTAGAACGGGAATGCGTGAAATAAATAAACCTTGGAGAGCTATTTACAATGAAAAAGGTAGAAATATGAGGAGTATTTGGAAAATAGCAACTAAGGGAATACCAGAGGGACATTTTGCAACATTTCCTGATGAGCTTGTAAAGCGTTGTATACTAAGTGGCTGCCCTGAAAGCGGTATAGTTTTAGATCCATTTCTTGGAAGTGGGACTACTTTAAAAGTAGCTAAGCAGTTAAATAGAAATGGAGTAGGAATTGAATTAAAACGGGAATATATTGAAATTGCAAGAAAGAGAATAGGGAATGATTTATTTAATGAGGTACAGATAAAATGACATTTATAGATTTATTTAACGGTATAGGCGGATTCAGATTAGGGATGGAATCGGCTGGACATATCTGCTTAGGGCATGTAGAAATAGATAAGTTTGCAAACAAAAGTTATGAGGCGATATTTGGAAAGGAGAATTTAAAATGAATAAAATAGAACAGATGATTGATATGGTAGAAGAATTTTATATAAGAATGGGAGATGGAGAATATCTGTATAAGGGAAAAGAAATGTTACCTGAAAGGAAGATTTTAAGATTTGATTTATTTGAGGAAGAACATCAGGAGTACAGATTTGCTAAGAATAGATTGGAGAAATTGGATGCGGTATGTGATATGCTCTACATTCACTTTGGTACGTTGCTGGAGTCAATGAAAAGTAAGGCAGATTTGAAAAATTTACTTGAATTTCATTTAGATAAAAAAATTAATATGATATTTCACTATGCGAAGAAAAACGGATTTGGAGAAATACTGTTTAAAGCGTTTCAGGAAGTACACAGAAGTAATATGAGTAAAATTGACAGAGACGGGAAAGTAAAAAGGCGTGAAGACGGTAAAATAATAAAAGGGCCTGATTATTTCCCGCCAAATTTTGAGCAGTTTTTATAGAAAAATATAGGACAATGACAGTTGAATAATTTGGTTTTAAAGTTATAATATATATTATATTTTTAGGAGGAAATTTATGAAGATTTTAAAAAAAGATAGTATTAAAATTGTAATTACACTGTTGGTAGGCTATGTATTAGGGAATTTAGCGAATATTAAAGAAATTTGGATAAAAAGTCCAGAATTAAGAGATACGATATTAACACTTTTAGGAACTATGGTGGGATTTTTGATAACAAGTTTTAATAATTTTCAGAATAATAACAATATCAATAAAAATTTAGAAAAAACAATTATTAGTAATAAAGAAAATTTAGAAAATGAACAAAATTTTAAAGAAAAACTTGAAGAAAAAAAATTTTTAAGAGAGAAATTAGAAATAATAGCAAATGAGATTTTGGAAGATAATATAAAAATTAATTTAATTTTTTATGAAATATCTAAAACTTCTATTCAGGAAGTAAAGAAAAAATTTGTTTATGAAAGAAATTATCAAAAATCTTTTCTTTTAAGTTTACTGTATTTTGAAGAACTAAATTATCTTATTGAGCATTATGAACAAAGAACTACTAAATTATTTCAAATAATGAGTTTAGAACTGACAGAAGAAGAGGAAAATGAATTATTAGAAAAAGTTTTTTTGGAGGAATTTAAGGAGACAAGTGTTTCATTTGGAGAAAGACCTGTTATTAATATGGGAAGACAAGGAGTGTATTCTGAAATATTAAGGCAATTGAGAAAAGAAGCTAAAAAGTTAACAGAGTAATTAAAAAGACCAAATAAACTGGTCTTTTTTCTTTCAGGAGGTAAAAATAATGAAATTAGATAATGATGTGATAAATACAATAGTTGATAAAGTTATAGTGAAACTAAGTGAGAATAAGCTTAAATTATCAGCATTTCAGAAAACAGAATTATTGTTGACAAAATATAGATTTCTGGAAATGATTATTGAAAAGAGAAAAGGACTCATTAAAACGATAAAAGAAAATGGAATTGTAAGTTGTTCAGGACAGGGTGAAAGAGTAAAAGGCGGGAGTATAGAATATAAAAGTAATCTGGAAAAGGCGGAAGAAAAGATACAGGAGTTGGAAAAGTCTATTGAAAAGATACAGGATAAACTGAAACTTGTAGATTCTGCACTTGATTATGTGAAGAATGACAGGTATTATAAAATAATTGAAATGAAATATTTTGAGAAAAAAACAAATAATAAGATTGCTGAAGCATTAGGAGTAGATGAAAGAACTGTCAGAAGGAATAAAAATAGGATGGTAGAGACGATTAGCATATGGATATTTCCGGATGAAGTTTTAAATATAATTTAATTTTGTCCGAAATTTGTCCAAAAAATGTCCAGTTGGTAGCCGATTTGATGTCCTGTTCAATGTCCGGTCAATATGCTATAATAAGTTATAATGGAAATCTTGTAAAGAGATTGGTTAAGGGCCTTTCTCTTTTTTTATTTGAAAGGATATTAGATGCTAAAGACTGTATGTATAAAATGCAATAGGAAACTAAATCAGGGGGAAAAATGTGAATGTAGCAATAACCGTCATAAAGAATACGATAGATTTAGTAGAGATACAGAAGCTAAGGAATTCTATCATTCAAAGGAATGGGTAAGGCTTACTGCTATATGTAAAAATAGATGTAATGGCTTAGATATATTTGAATTGTTCGAGAATAATAAAATAGTTAAAGGAGAACTAAGTCATCACATTATCCCTGTTGAAGACGATGTGAATAAAAGATTAGATATAAATAATTTAATATATGTAAGTCAAAAGACTCACAACCACATTCATAGCGTTTACTTTGGTTCAGAAGAGGATAAAAGAGCATTACAAAAAAAATTATTTGTTTTTTTAGAAAAATTAAAAAAAATTAATGAGGGGGCGTGAAAAAAGTTTTTTCAATTTTGCTCAAGACCGCATCCCGTCTTTTCTCCGGAGAAAATGCCAAAAATGGAAAACTGATAAATAGGAGGTGAAATAATGGCAGGAAGACCACGAAAGGTAATAAACATAAGTACAGGAAAAATAGGGAAAGAAAAAATAAAATCAAGATTAGAACAGGAAAAAAAAATAAAAGTAGGGCGTGAACATTTGGCAAAGCCTCCTACATGGCTTAGTAAAAACGGCAAAAAAGAATTTCAGAGAGTTGTTGAAGAAGCAGGACATGTTGACTTGTTAGATAACTTAGATTTAGGTATTTTAGCAATGTATTGTAATGCATATGACTGTTATGTAGATATCACTGAAAAAATTCAGGGAACGGGATATTTAGGGATGAGAGTAACAGCAAATGATAAATACGAAACAGTACATCCATTATTAGTTGCACAGGAAAAATATGTTAAGCAAATAATGCAATGTTCAACTAAATTAGGTATGGCCACAACAGATAGATTAAAATTGATTGTACCGAAAAAAGAAGAAAGTAGTACTAATAAGTATTTGAAGTATCTGTAGGTGGAATATGGACAGAACGACAGAATATGCAAAATTAATTGTAAATGGCAAAAAAATTCATGGAAGAAAAGAATATTTGGCGTGTAAAAGACACTTGGATGATTTAAAAAGAAAAAATTTTGATTATAAATTTAATAAGGAAATTGCTGAAAAAGCGATTAATATTGTAAATGAACTTGTAATAGGAGAAGGAGAAGAACAGAAAAAATTAAAAACAAGAGGGTTTCAAAATTTTATAATAGGTTCTTTATTTGGCTGGGTAAAAAAGAAAACAAAAGAAAGACGTTTTAGAGAAGCTTATATTCAAGTTGGGAGACAAAATGGAAAATCAATATTGTCAGGTGCTATAGCAAATGAATTTGCAACTTTTTCTAAATACAAACTTGGGAGAATATTTTGTGCTGCTACTAAGCAGGAACAGGCAAATATCGTATGGGATGAGATAGCAAAGTTTATTCGGAGTGATAATGATTTAGCAGAAATGTACAAAATAACTGAACATGAACGGACTATAAAGTCTTTTGTTACAGGAAATGTAATTAAATCGATTGGTAGAGATACTAAAAGTGCTGACGGATTTAGAAGTATTTTAGCTATATGTGATGAATTACATGCTCATCCTAATAATCAAATGTATAAATTGATGCTTGATGGACAGATAAATGTTGACAGTGCTTTGACATTAGCAATAACAACGGCAGGATTTAATTTGAATGGATTCTGCTTTGAACAATATAAATTTTGTGAAAAAGTATTGGAGAAAGTGATTGATAAAGAATCACTTTTTATTTTTATCTGTGAAATGGATAAAGATGACGATATCTGGGATTATAACAACTGGGCAAAGAGCAATCCGTATTTGCTTTTTAATTCAGATAATACAATCAATAAAGATATGGTTGCAAGACTTGCAGAAAAGGCAATTGAAGCAAAAGAAAAAGGTGGAGCAGACCTTTTAAATTTTATGACAAAACATCTTAATTACTGGGTAACAAATGGAGTAGGTGGATTTGTTGATTTGCAAAAATTTAAAGAATGTGAAAGTGATTTAACTATAGAAGATATGAGAGGAAAAGAATGTTACCTTGGAATAGATTTGTCGAGTGGAGGAGATTTGACAAGTATATCTCTTGTATTCCCGTTGGAGTATGAAAAAATATATGTCTATTCTCATTCTTTTATGCCGGAATTAAGACTTGCTGAACATGAAAAAACAGATGATGTTCCATATCGAATGTGGGTAAATAAGGGATTGTTGACATTGACAAGCGGAGCATTTGGAGTAAAGACTGACTATAAATTTATAATAAATCATCTAAAAGAGCTGATTGAAAAGTATGAAATTAAGATTGAAGAAGTTGGTTATGATAATCACAATGCCAGTGTATTTTTACAGGATTTAGAGTTTTTAGCATGTGATTTAACTGAGATAAAGCAATCTGCAAAATCTTTAAATGATGCAACAGTAGATTTTCAGCTATCAGTAAAAGCAAATCAGCTTTTGTATGATAAAGAAAATGATTTGTTAAAGTGGAGTATTGCTAATGCAAGTATAACGAGTAATAGTTTTGGGGAAATCAAAATAGATAAACAAGCTCAAAAATATAGAATAGACCCAGTAGATGCCGTTATAGATGCTTGGAAAATAATGTTAATAAATAGATTGGAATATAATCCTGATGCAGAATTTGATGATTGGTTTGAAATGATAAAAGGAAAGTAGGTGAAATGATTGAAAATAATAGATAAATGGATAATAAAAAAAGCGATTAATATATTAAATTCAAATTCCGGAAGTGTCAGAGAAAAAAAAGTTGAAGGAGCAATAAATGATTTTTTGACAGGACAAAATTTAGCAACCGGGAAAGATTTAAGTGAGATAACATATTTTACATGCTTAAAAGTTTTAAGTGAAAGTATAGGAAAATTGTCAATTAATCTAAAAGATGATGATAATAAAAAAATATATAATCATGATAGTTTGCAGATGTTAAAAATAAGACCTAATAAATTTATGACGCCTACGACTTTTAAAGCACTTATAGAATATCATAGAAATCACTACGGAAACGCTTATGCTTATTTACAATATGAAAAGAATGGCAAACTGGAAGGAATTTATCCGCTTGAAAGCAGAAATATGCAAATATTAATTGATAATGCTGATATTTTCCAAAAAGGAAATAGAATGTACTACAGGTATTTGGCACCAAAGACAGGAAAAACTTATATATTTGAAGATAAGGAAATATTGCATTTTAAAGGCGGACTTAGTGAAGACGGACTTGTAGGAAAATCTGTGAGAGAAACTTTAGCGAGTACGCTGAAAGGAGTTAAAATAAGTCAGCAATATTTAAATAATTTATATGAAAAGGGTCTTACCGCGAAAGCAATTTTAAAATATACCGGAGATTTTGACAGCAAAAAGAAAGCAATGCTTGTAAATGAATTAGCGAACTTTGCTTCTGGAAATGACAGTAGAGGAATTATCCCGATACCACTTGGAATGGATTTAGTTCCATTGGATCTTAAGTTGACAGATTCACAATTTTATGAACTGAAAAAATTTACAAGCTTACAAATTGCAGCGGCATTTGGAGTTAAGCCGAATCATTTGAATAACTATGATAAGTCAAGCTACGCTAACAGTGAAATGCAGAACTTGACTTTTTATATTGATACACTCCTGTTTATTCTGAATCAGTATGAGGAGGAATTTAACTATAAGATGCTTTCAGAGGAAGAAAGAAAAAAAGGATTGAGATTTGAATTTAATGTAGCAAGCATACTAAGAGGAGACCTAAAAACACAGGCAGAAAGTATAACTAAATATGTTACAGGCTCTATTTATACTATTAATGAAGCAAGAGCTTATGCAGGACTTCCTAAAGTGGAAGACGGAGAAAAGATTCTTGTGAATGGAAGCTATGTTGAGTTAAAAAATGTAGGCAATGCTTATTTGAAAGGAGGTGAAAATAATGAGTGAGTTTTTAAGATTTAAAAATTATACAGAAACATCAGTTGACATGTATATCACAGGAGATATTCTTGATGATAAATGGAAAGATTGGTCTTGGGGAGAAGATGAAAATACGTATCCTTCGGACATAAGAAATCTGTTAAAAGAGTATAAAGGGAAAAATTTGAATGTGTATATAAATAGTGGTGGGGGAGATGTATTTGCAAGCATTGCTATTTCAAATATGCTTGCAAGACATGACGGCAAAACAAAGGCAATAATAGATGGATTAGCAGCCAGTGGTGCAAGCGTAATTGCTTTTGGATGTGATGAAATAGAAATTCCTGAAAATGCTTTTATTATGATTCATAAACCAAGCACTGCAGTGAGAGGTGATGCAAATGACTTTAGAAACATTGCTGATACTCTTGACACAATACAGGAAGGGATAACAAATACTTACTTAAAGAAAACATTGGAAGGCGTAGCAAAAGAAACGATAACAGAAATGATTAATGCTGAAACGTGGCTGACAGGAAAAGAAGCAAGTGGTTACTTTGCTATAACTGTAGGAAAAAGACAGGAAATATTAAACTGTGCTGGAGAATATCCTAAAAATTTTAAAAAATTACCGGAAAGTTTTAAAACAGCAACTAAACCGGTTGTAGATATCAGTAAAAAAATAAAAGAAATAGAAATAGCATTAAATTTATAAAGAGAGGATGATGTAAATGAAAAAATCAATAGAAATGAAAAGAAAGCTGGAAGAAATGAAAAACACAATAAAAGGATTGCAGGAACAAGGGAAAATAGATGAAGCACATGCAAAATTAAGCGAATTAACGGAGCTAAAAAATGCAATTGCAGTACAGGAAGCATTGGAAGAAGATGAAGTGCAAAACTTCAATGGAAATCAAATACAGGTAAGGGAAGATAAAATGAATGCAAATAGAATATTTAATAAAATGTTGTTAGGTAAAGCTGTTTCAGAAGAAGAGAGAGAATTTTTAAATGCAGCGGGAAGTCCAGGACAAGTAGAAGCAACTGACGGAAAAGGTGGATATTTGGTGCCTGTAGAACAATTTAATCAGATTAAAGAATTGAGAAGAAGTCTTGTTTCATTGAAAGAATTATGTAATATTATCCCAGTGACTTCATTGACAGGAACTTTACCAATGGAAAAGGGAAGTACAGGAGAACTTACATCCTTTGAGGAATTGAATGAGATAAATAAATCTGATGTTGATTTTAGCCAAGTAAAATATACAACAACAGATTATGGAGATATTATTCCTATATCAAATACTTTGTTATCTGATGAAAATGCAAATTTAACAGCATATATAGGAAGAAGATTTGTAAAGAAAGCTGTAAATACTGAAAATAAAAAAATAATAGCCTTGTTAAAAGGATTAACTCCTAAGCCTGCGGCAAATGTCAAAGTTATAAATACAGCTTTAAATGTTGACTTGGATCCTGCAATATCTCAAAATGCAGTAATAATAACAAACCAAACAGGATTTAATTTCTTAGATAATTTAGATGATAAGCAAGGAAGACCTTTATTGGAGATTAATTTACAAAATTCTACGCAAAAAACATATAAGGGCAGACCTGTAATAGTATTATCTGATACGTTGTTGCCAATGAATACTACAAAAGCACCTGTATTTGTAGGAGATTTAACAGAATTTGTTGCATTCTTTGACAGAGAAGGACTGGAACTGGCTGTATCTTCAGAAGCAGGATTCACTAAAAATGCGACATATATGAGAGCTATTGAAAGATTTGACGTTAAAAAAGTTGACGGAGAAGCAATGGTTTATCTGGAATTGGCAACTGCTTAGGCGGTGCTGATTATGGATAAAGATAAAATAAAACAATATCTTAGACTTGATTACGAGGACCCTCTGATAGATAATTTTTTATTAATAACAGAAGGTTATCTTAAAGATGCCATAGATGATTTTGATAAGAAAATGAAAAATGAACAATTTAAAGCGAAAGCTGAAATGGTTCAATTGGTTCTTATACAAGAATTATATGATAATCGAAATCAGGCCAAAAAAGATACAACAGATTTTTCTTATATAGTACGTTCAATGATTACCCAGCTACAGTATTGGAGTGGATAAAATGAGAGACAGAAGCACTAAACTAAGGCACGAAGTATCAGTATATAAAATGGTTGAAATAAAAAATGAATTGAATGAAATTGATAGAAAGGAACAATTTATAAAATACGCTTATTGCGAAATATTGCCACAAGGGAATAAAGAAATAAAAACTTCTGCTGATACAGAATATAATGAGCATATTTATAGATTGACTTTCAGAAAACAATCTATTTCAGAAATAAAAAAAGACTGGTATTTCGTACATAGTAATAATAAATATGAAGTAATATACTGGAATGAAGATTTTACGAACAGAGAATTTATTGAAGTTTTTTGTAAAAGGATTGATGAGTAATGTCTGTGGAAATAGAGGGATTAAATGAGTTTACAAAGGAAATGCTTGATATCTGCTCAAAAGAATATCCAAAACAAGTAAAAAAAATGTTGCAGAAAAGTGGAAATAAATTAAGAAGGAAAATATTGCAAAAAGCAAAATCGAAAGTGAAAAAGAAAACAGGAAAATACTTTAAAAGATTTAAACGTGGTAAAGTGTATAAATTTGCTGGAAATGAGGATGCAGTAAGGGTATACAATTCTGCTCCTCATGCTCATTTGATTGAATATGGACATAGAATGGTTACAAAAAAAACAAGAAAAGAAGTTGGATTTGTAAAAGGGTATCATATTTTGGATGGAATGAGAGAAGAATTTGATGAGGAATTTCGAAAAGATATTGGCGAAATGTTAGATAATTTAAAGGTGGAAAGATGATAAGTTTAAAAGAAATTATGTTATCCATTAATAAGAAAATCAATGAGAGTTTACTGATAGATGTAGATAGTAAGAATTTAGAAGAAGAATTTGAAAGACCTTCGGTAAGAACATCAATAGATAATTTAAAAACTTCTGCATTTATGCAGACTATGAAAGAACGTAATTTTATAGTCAGAATATATTATTTTCCAAAAGATAGAGAGAAAAATAAAATTGAATTACTTGAAATTCAAGAAAAGTTAGAAAAGGCTTTCTTTAGTCATTTGAAAATCAAAGGGGCCTTTTTCATTTACATTGAAGAAATTATATTTAATATAACTGACGGAATATTAATTGGTGAATTCGAGGTAATGACACTGGAAGAAATTATAAATGATATTAATATAGAAAATATGGAAGAACTTGAAATTAGAACTAAAGTTGTTCTTGATAATTCAGTAAAAATGAAAGAAAGTGAAGAACTGGCCGAAGGTTTTCAGATGAAATATAAATTTAAATAGAAAGAGGTGTATTTATGGGATTACCAAGTATCTTGATATTATTTAAGCAGAAGGCAGTTACTGCTGTAAAGCGTAGTCAACAGGGTATAGTTGGGATAATAATAAGGGATGATACAAACGAAAGTATTGTTTCAAAGGTTTATAAGAGTTATACTGAAATACAGGAATCGGATTGGACTCCTGAAAATTTTAGATTTTTAAAGGATTGTTTTGAATTTACTCCTGCGAAGGTAAAGGTATTTAGAATAGGAACCGGAGCAAAAGGAAAAATATCTGATGCATTAAAATTAGTTGCAAAAGAAAGAGTGAATTGGTTGGGAACCCCGTCAGCTGCCAAGTCGGATCATGATGATATAGTAACATGGATAAAAGAACAAGAAAGACTGGGAAAAACTTATAAAGCAGTAGTATATAAGGGAACAAATACTAATTGCAGGCATGTAGTAAATTTCATGAATGAAAAAGTTAAATTTAAAGATACAGCAAGAGGTGAAAAAAATGGAAATGAGTATGTACCTACTTTGCTTGGTCTTCTGGCCGGATTACCAATGACGAGATCTGCAACTAACTTTTTATGTGGAAATTTAGAAGATGTATCTATTTTTGATAATATTGATACTACTATTGATAATGGTGGATTCTGTCTTATAAAAGATGAAGATGACGTAAAAGTGGCCAGAGCGTGTACTTCGTTAAAGGATATAACTCAAGATATTACAGAGGATATGAAAGATATTATCATAATAGAGTCTATGGATTTAATTACAGATGATATAAGAGAAACATTTAAAACATGGATTGGGAAATATAAAAATAAATATGATAATCAGGTATTGTTTTTTTCTGCAGTAAATTCGTATTTCAGACAACTAACAAGAGAAGATATTTTAGATCCGGATTATAACAATCGTGCTGAAGTAGATATTGAAGCTCAAAAATTAGCATGGCTGTCTGTCGGGAAAACAGAAGTTAATGATATGACGGAAGAAGAAATTAAAAAGCTGACATTTAAAAAGAAAGTATTTATGCTTGGAAATATAAAAATATTAAATGCAGTAGAAGACTTTGAATTTACAATTCATATGTTTTAAGAAAGGAGTAAGAGATTATGGCAAACAAAATGGAAACTAATAAGGTAATCAGAGGAAATTTTGGCAGAGTTTGGGTTAATGATGATGAATGGATGAATGTAAAATCATTTGAAGCGAAAGCTTCTGCGGAATACGAAGATGTAAATATTCCGGGAAAATTTGGAACAGAAAAAAGATATGTCGGCTTTTCCGGAGAAGGAACTTTAGTAACAACTAAAATAGACAGCAGGGTAAGTAAACTGGTTGCGAAAGGATTTAGGTCGGGAAATCTACCTTCAATAAAAATAGTGGGAACTTTGGCAGACCCAACTGCATATGGAGCGGAAAGAGTAGAAATATTGGATGTTACGTTAAACGAACTGATGATAATGCAATTTGAAAATAAAAAAATAATTGAAGAAGAAGTACCGTTTAACTTTGCAGACTATAATTATATAGATTCAATAGATTAGAAAGGAGAAATAAGTGAAAAGATTAGGATTAAGTGATTTTTTAGAATTAAAAACAAAAAGAGAAAATCAGGAACAAGTTACAGAGTATAAATCAGAGTTTTTAGGCGGCAGTATTATGGTAAAAAGAATAAGTCCTTATAAGGTTACCGAATTGTTGGATAAGGTAGAAAATGACCAAAATGCTGCTACAAATGGTTTGAAAGGAAATATTGAGTTAATATATAAACATTGTCCGGATTTTTCTAAAAAGGAACTTCTTGATGAATATAGATGTGTTGAACCATATGACATTGTTTTAAGTATATTTGATAACAATATAGGAGAAATTAATAATTTTGCAAACTATATTTTGTCGTTGTATGGAATGATAAAATACAAGGAAAAGGATCAGAATGGAGAAAATATAATTGGAGCTGATATAAAAAACTCATAAAGAATGACGGAGATACATTTTTAATTTCATATTATTTACAGAAGGGATTTTCTTTAGATTATTTATTGAATTTAAATACTTTAGAGAAAATCTTTTTCTATGAAAGTATGAATTTTTATATGGAATTAGAAGCAAAAAAATTAAACGCTATAGGAGGTTTATAAATGGCTGAAGGTAGAAGTATTAATGTCATTCTTAATTTAAAAGACCAATTTACAAAGCCTTTAAAAAAAGCAACAAAAGATGCTAAAGCGACTGAAAGAAGCTTTAAAATGAGTGTGAATAAAATAAAAAAATTTAGCTCAAATATGACAAAAACAGCTATGAAAGGTATCGCAGTAGGCATTGGTGCAGTTACGGCAGCGACAGGAGTATTTTTAAAACAATCGGTAGATGCATATAATGAAGCAACTATACAGACAACTAAAATGGAAAGTGTCCTAAGTAATACTAAAGGTATGACAAAAAGTCAGATAGAAGATTTGAAAGGCTATACTTCTGCTTTACAAGCTCGTGGGGTTGTTGAAGATGATATTTTAAAAGCAGGAATAACCAGTGTTGGAGTTTTTGGATTACAATCTGCCTCAATTAAGAAATTATTACCGGGAATAGCAGATCTTGCTGTAAAAGAAAAAGGATTGAATGTAACAAGTGAAGATATGGCAACTTATGGGAAATTGATAGGAAAAGCAATGAGCGGTCAAGTTGGAGCATTGAAAAAAGCAGGAATTGTCATGAGCAAACATGAGGAAAAAATGTTTAAGGCGGCAAATGAAACTCAAAAAGCTGCGATACTTTCGGATTTACTAAAAAAGAAAGTTGGTGGAGTAAATGAAGCAATGGCTCAAACGGATCAAGGAAAAATTCAACAATTGAAAAATGATTTTGGAGATTTTCAGGAGGAAATAGGAGCTTTAGTGCTTCCAATTTTAGGAGAATTTGCAACGTGGTTTAAAGGAGAAATTCCGACGTTAAGAGAGAAAGTATTTTCTTTGCTGGCTTCATTTAAAAAATTTG
Organism: uncultured Leptotrichia sp.; assembly: GCA_938017765.1. Taxonomy (GTDB): domain Bacteria; phylum Fusobacteriota; class Fusobacteriia; order Fusobacteriales; family Leptotrichiaceae; genus Pseudoleptotrichia. Next base: position 7,470 of record CALIJH010000068.1, on the reverse strand, counting down.
TTGCAGAAAATCAACCACGGATATTAAAAATAAAGGATACTATAGTGGAGTTAGGAGGAAAAATAGTTGAAGTTGGAGCATATTTTGTGCAAAATTTTGATAAATTTGCTCCTATAATAGCAACGATTGTGGCAGCTATGGCGGTATATAAAACTGCAATGATAACATCTAAAATCTATACTATTGCTATGACGACAGCGGAATTTGTAAAAAATGGAGTTTTAGCAAGTGGAGCAACAACTATAAATGCTGTAACTATAGCACAATGGGCTTTAAATGCGGCAATGAATGCAAATCCTATCGGAGCTATAATAATAGCTATTACGGCATTAATTGTAATTGGAATAGCTTTATATAAAAATTGGGATACTATAAAAGCAATAGCAATGGATTTATGGAATAAATTTCTAAATTTTTTAAAACCTGCAATAGATGAAGCCAAAAAGGCTTTCGATGCTATTGTTAGTACAGTAAAAAATGTAATAGACGGTTTTAATAAAGTAAAGGATTCGATAGGCGGAGCAATAGGAAAGTTGCTTAATTGGAATAATACGAAAGCTGAAAACAAAAGTGTAAATGTGCAGACTAACAATATTCCGTCAGGACCAAGCATAGGGAGAAAAGCTTTAGGAACGTCGTATTTTAAAGGTGGAATAACACATATAAATGAGAATCGAAGAAATGAGACGGCGGTATTACCAAATGGAACGCAAATTTTAAGCCATGAGCAGAGCAAAAAGCAGTCTAATGTGCCAAACGTATCGGTCAACGTTACGATTGATGGAAATGTAATTGGAAATGAAGAATATGCAGATTATATAGGAAATAAGATTGTAGCAAAAGTAATGGGAGCTTATAAAAATATGTAGAAGGGAGTAAAAAATATGAAAATGATGTTCAAGAAAGGAAATGAATATGCAATACTTCCTGTAGTTTCACATATAAATACGATAAGTCAGTCTTTATCTGATGAAGAATTCGAAACAGTAGACAAAGGGCCTTTGCTTTTAATTGGAAAAAAAGGGTTGAGAAAATTTGAAATTGAAAGCTTTTTTCCAAATAAAATTTATCACTGGATGGAAATAGGAAGCCTTCCTAATCCTAAGTTTTACATTAAATTTTTTGAAAAATATAGAGATGCAAATGAACCTATAAGAGTGATTATAATCAGTAAATTTAAAATTGTACTCAATATGGAATGCAGATATAACTTTCAACATGGGATTTCTGATAGAGCTGGAGATGTTCCATATAGTTTAGAAGTAACAGAATATATAAGACCGCAGGGAACAGAACCTCTGACTGAATTTGAAGAGAAAGTAGTTAAAAAAGCCAAAGAAATAGAACAAAAAGCAATGAATAAAGCAAAAGAATTATCGGGAGGTAATGAAAAATGGATTTCAAGCTTGTATCAGCGAGTGAAAGATTGGATATAATGCCTTTTGTTAGGGACTTGAAATGGAGTGATAGTATTGATACTCTTGGATTAGAAATGTCATTTGCTTTGCCGGATAATTTTAATGATAAGAATTTTAACTTTTTAGATGACATAACGCTTGGAAGCGGATTATCTCTATTCAAAGGTAATGAAATGATTACGCAGGTAATAATAGTGGAAGAAGATAATGGAAATAATACAAGAAGTTTTAAGGCATATGATTATGCCTTTTGGCTGAATAAATCGACTACTATTAAGCAATTTAACAAAGTCAGTAGTGAAAATGCAATAAAAGAATTATGTGCTGAATATGGAATAAATGTAGAAATAACAGGCTTAACAAGTGTAATAACTAAAATTTATAATGATAAGACAGTAAGTGAAATAATAAAAGATATCATTAATATTAATACAGCTGAAAACAAGAAAAAATATACTTTAGAAATGGAAAAATCAACTGTAAAAATAAGTCCTTACAGTAAAATAATTATTGACAGTACTTATGAACTAAGCAAAAATAATCTGGTAAAAGCAACAGATTATTTAAATAACGTAAGTCATAATAGAAGCATAGCTGATTTAAAAAATAAAATAATAGTAATAAGCGGAGACGAGAAAACACAAAGGATAGTAGCAGAAGCAAAAGATGATGCGAGTATTAAAGAGTTTGGATTATTGCAAGAAGTAGAAAAATTTGATGAAAAAAGTAAAGGAAATGCTCAAAATATAGCAAATAATAAACTCAAAAAGTTGAACAGAATAAATGAGGAAATTAGCTTAACAATACTTGGAAATGAAAAATTGAGAGCTGGTCGAATTGTAGAACTTGACAATGATAATCTTTATTTACACGGAGAATACTTAATTAAAGATTGTGAACATATTCTTGAAAATAATAATCATAAATGTAATATAAACTTAATTGAATATTCTGAAAATGACATTGAAAATGAAATTGAAGAGGCAGCAGAAGCTTACAACAAAGAAAAAGCAAAAGAACAAGCTAAAGCAGAAAAAGCAGCCAAGAAAAATAGTAAAAAAAGTAAGAAAAGTAAAAAAAATAAAAACAAAAATGGTGAAGATAAAAATATTAAAAAAGGAGCAAAAAAATGAGTTGGGAAAATGAATTTGCCAGAGCATTCAAAGATAGGGATAATATTATACCTATGGGAGTACTGGAAGGTGTAGTGATTTCAACAAGCCCATTAAGAGTTAAAATCAAAGAGGGTTTAATAATATTAGAATCTGAACAGATATATGTGAGCAGAGGACTAACAACAAAGCATTACAAAGCAAAAGGAACTGGGAAATTAAAAGGCAGTGGATTGGGAACAATTACGCTGAATGGAACAAAACAAAATACAGAGGAATTGAAATGGTCTGATGTTGATGTAGAATTTGAATTTGATGTGACATATCAGCTTGAACAGGGACAGAAAGTATATGTAATTCCTACGACAAGTGAACAGATATATTTTGTCTGTGATGTCATTGAAAATAAGGGGTGATATTTAATGTTTCCAAACATCAAATTTGTTGGTGAAAATCAAATAGAAGAACTGAAGGAAGAATCAACTCTTGGAAAAACATTTCTGATTGATTTCACGCAGGGGAAAATGCTGAAAAGAGATGGAAGATTGATAAAAACAGATGATACAAGAAGCATAAGGATGTGGATAGAAAAGAAATTATTAACTGAAAAATATAAATATAAAATATATAAAACTTATGGGTTAGGGTATAAAGAAATGTTGCTGGGAAATAGATTTCCTACTCCATTTTTATATGCAGAACTTGAAAGGGAAATTGAAGAAGAAATGAAAAAACATCCGAGAATTTTAGAAATAGAAGACTTTGAAGCATTAATGGAAAGGAACAGGCTGAAAACGAAATTCAAGGTAATATTGGATAATTTTGAATCATTTGAATGGGAGGCGTATTTAAATTGACAGTAACAATAAAGAAAACAGCAGAGGAAATATTGAATAATATGTTAAATAATTTGTCTTCCGAATACGATAAAACAGAAGGCGGACTGTTCTATGATAATCTGGCACCTGTTTCTATAGAATTTAGTAATTTCAGGGATATTGTGGATTATGTGCATAAAATGGGATTTGCTGATACAGCTGAAGGAATTTTTCTTGAAAAAATTGCAGCAACTGGAGGACTTAGCAGAAGAGAAGCTGTTAATTCTGTCGGAGAAGTTGAAATACAAGGACAAATTGGAACAGTTATTGAAATTGGGACAAAAGTAAGCAGTGATACTTATATTTTTGAAACAATTGAAAAAAAAGTAATAGAATCGTCAGGCAAAGTAATTGTTCCTGCGAAATCAATTGACAAAGGAAGTGGATGTAATGTTGGTATTGGAGCAATAAAATATTTTCCGATAACAATACAAGGGCTTACTAAAGTAACGAATTTAAAAGAATTTAAAGAAGGCTATGATGCTGAAACTGATGAAGAATTAAGAGCAAGATATTTTATTAAGGTTAGAGAACCTGCGACATCAGGAAATGTTTATCATTATAGGCAATGGTGTTTATCTGTTGCAGGAATAGGAGGAGTAAAAGTATTTCCGTTATGGAATGGAAATGGAACTGTAAAACTTGTATTGATGGATGTTAATGGACTTGCTCCCGGAACACAACTTTTAAAAAATGTCTGGGATTATGTTGAGAGTCAGAGACCTATAGGAGCTACAGTAACTTATGCTGCTGCAATTTCTAAAATTATAAATTTTACAGGAAAAGTAAGGATTGGAGCAGAAACAACAATTGGAAAAGTAAATGAAGAATTCAAAAAGAAAGTAATAGAATACTTTAGAAAATCAGCTTTTAAAGAAGATTATCTCAGTTATGCAAAACTTGGGAATATTCTTTTAAATGTAACGGGAGTAAAAGATTATCTTGATTTTAAAATGAATAACGGAACTACAAATATAACTTTAGGAGCGGAAGATGTCCCTACATTTGGAACAGCTAATATTGGAGTGATGTAATGGAAAGTTTAATAAAGTACATGCCTAAATATTATAAAAAAGTAAAAGAAATTGTAAGTTTGTAGGAAGCTATAGAACGCACTGTAAATGATGAACAATTTTTAAAAGAAATATTGAGACAAAAATTTGTACAAACTTCAACATGGAGTCTTGAGAATTGGGAACGAATATTTGATATAACAACAGATTTATCTTTATCATATCAAGCAAGAAGAGAAAATATAATAGCAAAAATGCAGGCGGGAAAAACGACAACAATAGAAATGCTTAAAACAATGGCGGAAGTATTCAGTGGTGGAAAATGCGATGTTATAGAAGTAAATAATGAATATTTTTTCTATATAAAATTCATAGGAATTTATGGAATTCCTTCTAATATGGACGGCTTCACAAAAGCTATTGAAAGAGTAAAACCTGCGCATTTAGGATTTAAATTTATATACAGTTACATGACATGGGATGAGTTTGACAGATACAATAAAACATGGGATATGTGGGATAATTTAAATCTAATGTGGGAAGATAGAGAAAAATATAAAGAATAGGAGGTAAAAAAATGCCGGCACAGAAAAAAACATCTTTGGGCCTTAATCAATGGATAGGAAGCGAATATCCAAAAAGGCTTGATTTTGTTGAAGATAATAAAATAATAAATGATGAACTGGAAAAAAGAGTAAAAAAGACAGACCTTGCAACTGAAACTACGGCTGGAATAATAACATATGCTAAAGTTAAAGAAATAGCTCCAAGACCTGATTTGTCGCCTTATATTCCATTCACGAAAGGGTATAAAAATAATAGTAATAGTGATTTTGTATTAAGAGCAAATGAAAACGAGGCATGGATGCCTTTCCATGCACATATGTATAATAACACAGGGGGTTATATGGGCTCATTCCATTTGAATGGAAGTAAAGCTTATTTCAAAGTTCCGAATAGGAATGGAGGAAACTGGTGCGAAATAATGGATAACCATGATATGAATATTCGAGACAATAAAATAAGCAATATTGAGGGACAGCTAACTGCTATGAATAATGATAGAAATAGTATAAGAAATAGCGTTTCACAATTATGGGCAAAAGCGAGTGATCTATACTACAGAAGTGATAATGATACGGTAAGAGATATAAGACTAGTGGGATCCATAGCACCGATAGTGGCGCACGCAAATCAAGCTACAGAACGTGTTGGGTATATTGTCACAGGACTTGTAAACGGTAATAATGATCATATTATCGATCAAGTTCAGATGCGTGCTTTTCAAATAAAACGCGGCGGATCAGGAGGACAGAATTGGTATACTGTTCCTTTTGGGTAAAAAACAGGAGGCGAAAAAAAATGAAATTTACAGTAGATAGAGTAGAAATAATAACATTAGAAGATGGTTTTAAATATTATGGAATTTTTGATAAAGAAAACAAAGACTGGTATGAAGAATTGAAAAAGTTTAGCAAGGATACTTTAAAAGTAATGTATAACAATGAAACGCATTTAGTTTTTAGTGCTGACAAGGACGCTTCGAGGCTGGCACCAACAATGCCAGGCGATGTAATAGAAGAAATTGAGTATCAGGAAGTAAAAATGTCTCCAGAAAACTACTTTTTCGGCGGGAAAATCATAAAATTAAAGGAATTTGAAAAAATAAAAGACGGCAAAGTGGTATTCGATAGAGAAGGAAAAATAGAAGCAATAAAAAGTGAACTGTCTCGATTGAAAACGGAATATTCTGAAAAAGAGTTTTTGTATAAAGAAAAATTTCTACAGCGAAATCGGGAACTTGACAAAAATAATTTAAACAACATTGTAACAATGATGATTGCTACAAAAAAAGCAACTTTTGAAGGCTGGAAATTTAAAAAAAAGGAAGATAGAACGGACGAATATTCAGCATTGACAATGCAGGATGTGCTTGAATTATCTAAAATAATGACTGAACAAACAACAAATGCAATGCACGCTGAAACAGAATTGAGAGAAAATCTTGTATATCTTAGCGATGAAGAATTGAAAAATTATAATGCTAAAAAGGAGTTTGAGGAGTTATGGAACAAATAAAGTTAAAACCAAATTTTTTATATATCAGTTTTCACAAACCAAAAACACCAATCGGATTTTTGATTTCATTGTGGACATTAGGTAAATATTCGCATTGTGAGTTTATTTATAACGACAAGGTTTATCTTGCAAATCCGGGCGGAGTTAGAAAGCAACCTTTTAAATATAAGAAAAATTTTGATATTTATGAAATTTCGGCACTTGTAAATATTGAAAAAATAATAGAATTTTTTGAAATGACGAAAGGTAGCGGATATGATTATAAAGGAATTATAGAAAGCCAGCTATTCTTTGCAGGAAAAGGTCATAATCTTGATGAGTTTTTTTGTTCAGAGTGGTGTCTAAATGCTATAGATTATGCTTTAAATTACAAATTGCAATATGGAAAAAGTAGCGTTCTGAAAAAAGGATACAACAAATTTAATCCTGAAAGATTGTATAAATACTTAAAAAAAATAGAATTAATAGGAGGAAAAACAAATGATAGACAGATTTGAGAAAATTTTTGATTATCTGCTGAAAGTTGAGGGCGGATATTCAAATGATAAACACGACAAAGGTGGGGAAACAACTTGGGGAATAATAGAAAGTGAAGCAAGAAAACATGGATATAAGGGAGATATGCGTGATTTTCCTAAAGAAATGGCAAAAGATATTTATAAAAAAGATTATTATCTAAAAAATAGACTGAATGAAGTAAAAGATGACAGGATAGCACTTTCAATATGTGACTGGGCTGTAAATTCCGGCAACTGGGGAGTTAAGAAAGCTCAAAAGGTTCTTAACAGACTTGGATATAAGCTTACTGTAGACGGCAGAATTGGAAGCAAAACATTAGAAGCTCTGAATACAGTAAATGCCGATAAATTCTTAAAGCTGTATCACGAAGTACAACGGGAATTTTACAGTACTATAGTAAGTAAGAATAATACCCAAAAGAAGTTTTTAAAAGGCTGGCTAAATAGAATAG
>CALIJH010000067.1 GCA_938017765.1 uncultured Leptotrichia sp. | reverse complement strand
ACAAAAAACAGAAAAAAATATTTAATACGTATTTTTATTTTTGCAGCTATTTCGGAAATTCCGTTCAATCTTTTTGCAAGTCTGGCGTTAAGGGGAGAAGTAATGCCGTTCTATCCGTATAATAATGTATTGTGGACTTTCGGAATTGCCTTATGTGGAATGAATTTACTGGAAAAGGTAGAAAAATCAGAAAATCTGAATAAAATAATAAAATTTTTTGCAAAAGCCGTCATAAGCATTTTAACTGTCGCAATTGCACATTTTATAAGAAGTGATTATCTTGGATACGGAGTTGCAATCGTTTTAGTATTCTATTTTTTCAGGGGGAAAAATTACAGGAATATAATATTTCAGATTGTACTAATGGTGTTTCTAAACGTATTTATTATGCCCGGACTTGAATTTCCGTTTAGCTTTTTCGGAAATGAGATATTTATAAAAACACAGATATTTGCCATATTTTCACTGCCGATAATATGGCTTTATAACGGAAAGCAGGGTATTCATAATAAATTTACAAAATATATGTTTTATCTTTTTTATCCGTTGCACCTTTTACTGATAGTGGCAATTTATGTTTCTTTATGAGACAATCCTAAATAAAAAAAATTACAGGAGGAAAAGTTATGAAAGCAAAATTTATGAAAAAAATATTTCTTTTAAGTGTTTTAGTACTGGGACTTGGAATTTCAAGTCAGGCTTATGCCGATTACAGTGATATGTTTCAAAATGGAATGATGCAGGAACTTTTGAATACAAATTCGTCTTCACAAGGTAAATCTTACGGAAAATCATCGCTCACTTTTACACAGGACGGAAGTACCGACGGACTGGAAACGCTGGTTGCAACTTATCCAAAAAGTCAGCAGAAGGAAGTAAGGGCGTCATTAAAACAGCTGTATGATTCTTTCCCGCAAGTAGCCCGTTCTGTAGGAATACCGACAAATGATTTATCTTCAGCAGTAGCTGCCGTAATAGCAGGGGCATATATGGCTTACAACAATGTAAGTCTTAATGATGATTATGTGAAACCTATGGCAAATCAGTTCAAGGATTATCTTGAAAATAGCGGATATTTTAACGGAATGAGCAACAGGGAGAAAAAAAGCATGTACGACCAAATGGTTATGGTCGGAATGACTTTGGCTGTGGGACAGTCTTTAAATCAGAGCAATCCGAACTCACAGACTACAGCTCAATTGAGAGAAGCAGGAAAACAGATACTTGAAACAATTTTAAAAGTGGATGCTGACAAAGTCCGTATAACAGCTCAAGGAATATCTTATTAATACGGAGGGGACTGAAATGAATTCAATTATTGCATTAGTATATCTTTCAGTTGCTGTTATATTAATCGTTTTTGGTGTGAAACAAATAAAAAACAGAAAAAATCTTCGCAAAATTAATCAAAAACAGGAAGATGAGGTTAAAGAGAAAATAAAACTTGGAATTTTAGCAGCTGATACAGTTTACCGTGAAAGAACAGAAACAGGAAGAGTATTTTATGAAGTGCCGGAGGATTTGAAAAAAGCAGTTGTTCTAAATCTTATTTGCTTTGCCATAATGCTAATATTAATATTTCTGGGAATAAAAATTGGAATATTGCTTTTAATAGTCTGTGCTGTAATAAGTATGATACACGGATATAAATATTATTATTTAAAAGAAAAAACAAAAAATACACTTAAAATAATAAATGAAGACTTTTACTTAAATGGAAAATTATTGGATATAAAGGGCTATAACTGGGGAACTGAATTGTTTCCCATATTTGGAACTCAAATAATATACTCTAAATCCCATATTTATCTTCTTGACGGAAAAAAAGAAATCTGTTTTGTACCTGAAAGACAGTTAAAAAGATCTCAAATAGATATAATAATAGAAGATGGCAGAATTTCTAAAATTATAGATGATATTATTGATGTAATCCAGAAAAAACAGATTCCAAAAGTAAAATTCAAACTTTTTAAAATGAAAAAAATGCAGAGCATACTTCTTTTTTTACTTTTTATATCAATTGTGATACTTGTTTCTTTGTATAAAAGCAAAGCATATATGTATTTATTTTAGTAAAATAATGGTAGCATATATGGTGTATAACAATATTATCTTTGTAAAAACAGGTACTGAAAACAATTTTAAAAGTGGATGCTGACAGAATTCATATAACATTGCAAGGAATATCTTATTAATTCAGGGAGTTTAAAATGCTATATAGTTTAGTTTTTGCATTAATATATTTTGCAGTTTTGAGTATAATAATTATTTTTGATATGAAAAATAGAAAAATCAAAAAAAATTTACGTAAGATTATTCAAAGGCATGAAGATGAAGCTAAAGAGAAAATAAAACTTGGAATTTTAGCAGCTGATACAGTTTACCGTGAAAGAACAGAAACAGGAAGAGTATTTTATGAAGTGCCTGAAAATCTGAAAAAAGCAGTTCTTCTAAATATTATCTGCTTTACCATAACAGAAATATTAATGTTTTCTGGAATAAAAATTGGAATACTGCTTTTACTTAGCTGTGCTGTAATAAGTATAACATACGGGAACAAATATTATTATCCAAAAGAAAAAACAAAAGATACGCTTGAGATAATAAATGAAGATTTTTATTTAAATGGAAAATTACTGGATATTAAAGGCTATAACTGGGGAACTGAATTATTTCCCCTATTTGGCACTCGAATAATCAGACTTAAATCTCACATTTATCTTCTTGACGGAAAAAAGGAAATCTGTTTTGTGCCTGAGAAAAACTTAAAAGGAGGATCTTCGCAAACACATATAATGATAGAAAATAACAGAATTTCAGAAATTGTGGACAACATGATAGACATAATTCAGAAAAAGCAGATTCCAAAAGTAAAATTCAGGCTTTTTAAAATGAAGATAATGCAGAGTATGCTTCTTTTTATACCTTTTATGCCAATTATGACATTCGTTTTACTATATGGAAGTAAAGCACATATACATTTATTTTAATAGGATAAGAAATAGCTGATGAAATTTTGAACAGTTAAATACAAACAGAGGTGAAAAAATAAAAATTTCAAAAGATAAAATTTCAGGAAAGTACAAAATAGATACTTATACACTGGACGGAAAAATTGAATATAATATTTTTATAGTGTAATCAGGAAAATTTCTTATAAAAAAGTCAGGAGGGATTATGAAAAAGTTTATGTCATTTATTTTACTGGCAATTATGTTTATGACAAGCTGCGGGATAACTGAGAGTTCTGAAAATGATGATAAAAAGGCGGTAACATCGGCTTTTAACGATTATATCAACGCGGCACGAAATGAAGATACAAAAAAGGTTAATGAATATCATTTAATTTGGATGAATATATGGCGTACTTCACAGGAAAGTTATAAATACCTCACTTATAAAATAAACGAGATTGAAATAGAAAGGCAGAAAAAGAAAAATGGAAAAGAAGTAAAAGTTGCCTATGTGAATGTGTCATTGAAATATCCTGATTTAAACTATACGATGTCTAAATTTTATAAAAATAAAGACTTTAATTCGTTAGTTAAAGGAAAAAGTAAGCTGACACAAATGGAAATAATAGAAAAAGAAGTATCTTCCTTTTTAAAAAGTGAATTAAAGAAAAATGATATAAAATATATCGAAAAGGAAATGACTGTAAAATTTGAGTACTTTTATCCGCTTAAAAAATGGAAAATTCCTTATGATGAGAATATAGAGTTTATAAATATTCTTTCACTTGACAGCTATAAAATAAAAGGAATGGATAAAACCATAGGACAAATTGTAAGAACGCCGGAAAATGATGATGATAGAAAACTTTTAATCAGTGAAAAAGAGGAAAAAATAAGAAATAAGACAGCGAAAATTGATGATTATAAACTACTTCTGATACTTTATTCACCGGTAAAAAATCCTGATAACAGCAACTTTAAAAGAATATCACAAAAACTGATAGAGAATTTTCCTGATTATCCGGAAGGATACCGTATTATGACAGATTTCCTCTATCATAGTTATCCTGATAATTATTCAGAAATATTAAATTATGCACAAAAAGGAATTGAAGCATATAAAAATGTCGATACAAAAAAATATCCCGAATTTGTTTATGAAAATAGCAGAAATCATCCATTAAACGAACTGTATACAATTATGATAGATGTTTATTTGAAAAAAGGTGAAAAGGAAAAAGCACTGGATGTGTTCAATAAAAATAAAAAAATTATAAAATATTGGATGCCTCCTGCGAATTATGCACAGCTCATAAAAAAGTTGGGAGTAAAATGGTAGAATTTATAAATTTTCACAAATAACTAAAAATTACAGTAATGGGAGTTGATTTATTATGAAAAAAATTATTTTTACATTTTTAATATTAGCAAGTGCCTACAGTTTTGCAGCACAAAAGACGTTAAGAACTGTTGAAAAATGTCGTGTAACTTCAAGAGGTATGACAAAAGATGGCAAAAGATTCGCAAACTGCGTCAGCCTTCAGTCAGGAAAAACATTTAATTTTACAGGACTTGTTGACCAGACTTATTACAAATTTCAAAAAGGAATAATATTTAAAGTATATTTTTATGGAAATGGAAATAGAAATTTAACTTTGGAAACTTTTGACTATATTGGTAATTAATTTACTAAAAATAATATTTTTTAAATATTTTAAATAAAAAAATTTAAAATGTCATATGGAAAGGAGTGAGGTCGGCACCAAACAGAAAAAAATTATATTTTTTCTTTGAGAGAGCCTCAAAATAAAATGAAAGATTTTACAGGTCAAAGTGTTATGGCTAATTATTTTAGAGGGATAGAAAGTGTGGGAGGTAAAGTATATTTTTATGAGGATAGACTTATTTTTAAATCACATGCACTAAATATTCAGAGAGGTGAAACAGAAATAAAATATAGCGATATAGTCGAAGTGAAAAAGAGAAATACGTTATTTATAGTACCAAATGGTATGGGAATTACAACAAAAGACGGATTTAATCATAAATTTGTGCTTAATGGAAGAAGTAATGTTATAGAATTTCTTAACAGTAAAATAGGATAGGGAATTATAAATGTTATTGAAACTGTCAAACTGTTCTAATATCAATGGAAAACTTTGTCCTGAACCTGTCCGTTACTGAAGAAAATTTTTCAAATCCTCTTGACTTATAATCAAAATCGCTATATACTGTTACTAAAATAACCGAAGATTAAAATACCGGGGAGCATATTGCTGAGAGTAGCCGTAAAAAGGCTTAACCCGCCAAACCTGATTCGGATAATACCGACGGAGGGAGTATCTTTAATAATTAAAATTACAGTAGATTGGAACATTAAATTAGAATAACTGAAAACCGGAAAAGAAATAATAGAAAAAATAAATAGTACAGATTTAAAAATTATCGGATTTAAGTTATTTGAATATCAGTATTTCTAATTAAAAACAGCTAATCTTAAAAATAGCTGATCAAAAGTAACTGAAAAGAAACTGACTGTAAAAATAAATATTAAAATACCTCCTTTGTCAAAAAAGGAGGATTTTTTTATGTCAAAGGAAATAGACGCAAGTGTCGCAATACAGGTTTTACCAAATGTTCAGGGGAATGAGGAGATTGTAAGGATTGTAGATGAAGTGATTGCCTATATTAAAAGTAAAAATTTCAATACTCATGTAGGGCCTTTTGAAACGACGATTGAGGGAAAATATGAAGAACTTATGGACATTGTGAAAGAATGCCAGATGATAGCTGTAAAAGCCGGAGCGTCGGGAGTTATGTCCTATGTAAAAATAAATTATAAACCGAAAGGAGATGTACTTACTATTGAGCAGAAAATCTCAAAACATTCTAACTGAAATACTGGATAAGACCGCTCCTTTTATCATAGTATTTCTTGTTCTTTTACTATGGGAAATATTATCAGTGATCGGAGTTGTACCGAAATTTATGTTGCCGTCGCCTTTTGAAGTAGTGAAAGCTTTTATAGATGATTTTCCTTTATTAATGCACCATACAGGAATAACGCTGATAGAAGCCTTTTTAGGGCTTGGACTGGGAATAATATTAGGATTTTTAATGGCTATTATAATGGACAGATTTGATTTTGCATACAGGTCAATTTATCCCGTACTTGTAATAACTCAGACAATACCGACGGTAGCGATAGCACCGCTTCTGGTATTATGGCTCGGTTACGGAATAATGCCCAAGATAACCCTGATTGTTATTACATCATTTTTTCCTATCACGATAGGATTGCTTGACGGATTTAAGTCGGCAGACAGGGACGCCTTGAATTTATTGAAAACAATGGGAGCGACACCTCTGCAAAATTTTATACATATAAAATTTCCGAGTTCCATAGGATATTTTTTTGCAGGACTTAGAATATCCGTTTCTTACTCAATTATAGGAGCAGTCGTGGCAGAATGGCTGGGAGGATTTGACGGTCTCGGGGTCTATATGACAAGGGTCAGAAAGTCGTATTCCTTTGATAAAATGTTCGCAGTAATATTTTTTATATCGGCAATAAGCCTGTTTTTAATGTATCTTGTAAAGAAAATACAGAAAGCGGCAATGCCGTGGGAAAACAATAAAGTAAAATAATGTAAGAAGGAGTGAAATAAATGAAAAAAATCGTAAAAATTATGTTGTTATGTGTTATGGGAATTTTGATTGTGTCCTGTGGAAAAAGTAACGGCAAGGATAACGGAGCGGATAGTAAAAATGCAGGAGGGAAAAATAATGAAAATTCCTCAAAAAAAATAAGTATAGTGCTGGACTGGACACCGAATACTAATCATACGGGGCTGTTTGTTGCAAAAGAATTGGGATATTTCAAGGAAGAGGGTCTGGAAAACGTGGAAATAGTACAACCGCCTGAAGGAAGTACAACGGCACTCATCGGTGCGGGAGGAGCCCAGTTCGGAATAAGTTTTCAGGATACGCTGGCAAAATCCTTTTC
>CALIJH010000066.1 GCA_938017765.1 uncultured Leptotrichia sp. | reverse complement strand
ATCAAAAAGTTTCTCAATTTCATTTTTTATATTTTTCTTACAAATACAGTAAAATGTCATTTTTGCTTCTTTATCAATAATCGGAATTGAAATATTATTTTTAAAATAGTCATTTTTTTAAATTTATAATTAAATGAAAAAAATAACTTGATATATTTTTAAATTAGGAGTATAATCAAAATAGGTGAATAATTATTCATATAATTGATTTCTATTTTAAAATTTATGTGTCAATTTGACGATATATAATAGAGTCAAATAACAGAATCAGTAGTAAGAATAAAATTTTTAAATTATTTGTCAATATATTAGTTAATTATATTATTTTTTATATAGGAGGAATTAATATGAAAGCTGTAGTTGTAAATGAAAATGGAACGGGAGAAGTTAAAGTAGTTGAAAAAGAAATTCCAAAAGTAGGAGCCGGCGAAGCATTGGTAGAAGTCGAATACTGTGGAGTATGTCATACGGATTTACATGTTGCCAATGGAGATTTTGGAAAAGTACCGGGGAGAATATTGGGACACGAAGGCATAGGTATAGTAAAAGAGGTAGCTCCTGATGTAAAAACGTTAAAAATAGGAGATAGGGTAAGTATAGCGTGGTTTTTTGAAGGTTGCGGAGTATGTGAATATTGTACAACAGGTAGAGAAACTCTTTGCAGAAATGTGAAAAATGCAGGATATTCCGTTGACGGAGGAATGGCTGAATATTGTCTTGTAACAGCAGACTATGCGGTAAAAGTACCTGACGGTCTTGATCCTGCTCAAGCGAGCAGTATAACATGTGCAGGAGTAACATGTTATAAGGCTATAAAAGTTTCTGATGTCAAACCGGGTCAGTGGATTGCTATTTATGGATGCGGAGGCTTGGGAAACTTAGCTATTCAGTACGCAAAACATGTTTTTAATGCTCATGTAATTGCTGTTGATATCAATGAAGACAAACTAAATTTAGCGAGAGAAGTGGGAGCAGATTATATAATTAACGGTAAAAAAACGGCAGACCCTGCAGCTGAGATCAAAAAACTGACAAATGGCGGAGCTCATGCAACAGTAGTAACCGCAGTATCGAAAGTGGCATTCAATCAGGCTATAGACTCGGTACGTGCAGCAGGTAAAGTAGTAGCAGTAGGACTGCCTTCCGAAACAATGGATCTGCCTATTGTAAAAACTGTTCTTGACGGAATAGAAGTAATAGGTTCATTAGTAGGAACGAGAAAAGACTTGGAAGAAGCTTTTCAGTTCGGAGCTGAAGGAAAAGTAGTTCCTATAGTTGAAAAAAGAGCAATAGAAGAAGCACCTGAAATATTTAAAGAAATGGAAGAAGGAAAAATACAGGGACGTATGGTACTGGATATGAAAAAAGGTGAATGCTGTTGTGGAGGACACGGACATCATCATCATTAATTTTAGTAAGAGGCTGTTTCAAAGGGAAAACTAAAAAATAATGAGATAGCCTCTTATTTTATTTTTTTATTCTTGAAATACTCCCTTTTATTTTGGAATCATTTTAATATTAGGGATATTTTTTATTTCGAGAGTAGAAAAAAAATTAAAAATAAAGTATACTATATAATTGGGAAATTTTATGTATAGAGTAAAGGATAATGAATGGGAAAAAAAGCTCAAAAATATGAAAAAATGATAGATGAATTTTTTTATAGTCAAATTAGCAAGATTTTTGATATTCAGAAAACAGAAAAAAAATTTGGAGAGAAATATTTAATTACAGGTCAAAAAAAAATTGGAACAAGTAGCCATAAATTAAATGGTTTGATAGAAAGATACTGTATAGATGAAGAATGTGAAATCGTAATTTTAACCACTATGGGGAAATTATTGCAAAATCTTTTCAATCCTCCAAGTCCTTTGACAAATATCAGATTAATTTACTGTTTCGGCGGTGAAGCCTCTTTTTCTGCTGTAAGGCAATCAGAAGAAAAGAGAAATTTTTATCTAAAAAAAGGTGAATTGCTAATTCAAAAATCCAGTAATGATATTTCCAGATATGAAGTTTCGGGAAATAATTTTTGTTTTTTAACAGTGGAATTTTATTTGGACTGTTTAATTTCAAATCTTTCTGAAATTATGACTCACGAAAGAATAAATCAATGGATAGAAAAAAATCTTGATATATTTGAACCGGGCAATTTTTATTATGGAAAATTAAATCAGGAAACGGAAATTTTATTAAAAGAAGTTCAAAGTATCGCTACAATTAGAAATATAAATAAATTTTTACAATTAAAAACTAAGATCTTTCAAATTTTACCGATGATTTTGGAAGCACAAACAAATTTGGTCGAAATAATGCCTTTCAGTAGTTTGGAAATTGTAAATAACACTAAGAAATTATTAGATAAATATCCGGTATCGGAGATGCCTTTGGTAAAAGAAATATGTAAGATAATAAAAGTAAGCAGGTATCAATTACATACTTCTTTTAAGAAAATAGAAGGAATAGGAATTTCTGAGTTTATACAAAGAAAGAAAATGGAATATGGAAAATTTCTTTTGAGTTCAAGCGATAAAAATATAATAGAAATTGCCAATGAAATAGGATATGAAAATCCAAGCAAATTTTCTGAAGCATTTAAAAAATATTTCGGAATACTACCTAATAAGTTTAGAAAAAATATGGAGCTATAGAAATATTTTTTATTCAGAAATTAAGCCGGAAATCAAACAGAGCAAAAAGATAAATAAGTATTATAATAAAATAGAAAGGAGGATTGTAATTAATAGCTCAATAATTACGTGGAAAATGAAACAAAGAAAAACGGATGAATTTTATGAAGAACAGCTGAATTCAATTGTCAAAATTGAAAAAGTTGAAAAAAGTTTTGGTGAGAAATATCATATTCAAGGTATAAAATCTGAAAAATTAAAAGGGGTATTGGAAAGATATGATTTAGATAATGAATACGAAGTTTCTATTTTCAGATTGAACGGAAAAATGAAAGAAGTTCTTAAAAATCCTAAAGTTTCAGAAAATTTTATTGAAATAATGTACTGTTTGAATGGAGAATGTTCATTTACATCAAATTTTGAAAAAATCAAAAAGATATACAAATTTAATAAAGGAGATATTATAATTCACAGGGCAACTAATGAAATAAAAGAATATGAAGTTGAATCTGAAAACCTCGTATTAATATCTATTGATGTATATTTAGATGAAATGATTAAGGATATTTTAGAAGAAAGTAATAACAGAAAAGCTGAAGAATGGAAGAAAAAAATTTTAAATATGTTTAAAGTAGATGAATTTTATTATGGAAAATGCAATGAGGAAATTAAAATATTGTCAGAAGAAATTAATAATACTTCTGTAAATAATGTAGGAGAATATTTAACTTTTAAGGCAAAAATTTTTCAATTTATTCTTTTAGTTCTCAATATTCAGTTTAATTCTATTGAAACAGTTGAAATTATTGTTCAAAATGCAAAAGAAATTTTGGAAAAATATCAAATTTTTGAGTTACCGACTGTGGGAAAACTGTCAAAGCTTATGAATATAAGTAGATACCAGTTACAGGCTGCATTTCAGGAATTTGAAGGTATAGGAATAGCAAAATATATAAAAAGGAAAAAAATGAATTATGCAAAAGAAATGTTAGTCAATACAAATAAAAGTATACTTGAAATTGCCAGTGAAGTAGGATATGAAAATCCGAGTAAATTTTCGGAAGTCTTTAAAAATTATTTTGGAATATTGCCTAATAAATATAGAAAAATATTTTAAGATTACTGAAAATTCAAATCAGGGAAAGGGAAATTTTATATGTATAATTTTTAGGTAAAAATATTATGAATAAGAAAAAAGATTTATTTTATGAAAAAATATTAAAAAAAATTTTTAAGATTGAGAAAATTGAGAAAACTTTTTGGAAAAAATATTATATTAGAGGAAAAAAATTCGGAAAATTCGAAGGTACTTATACAAGATGTTGCTTAAGCAGGAAATATGAAACTTCTATTGTACAATTAAAAAATGAAATGGATGAAACCATTGATAATATGATGAATGAAACAGACTCTATCAAGATAGTATACTGCCTAAAAGGAGAAGGAGTTTTTTCTTTTATTCAGGATAATGAAAAAAAGGTTTATCACGTTAGGAAGGGTAATGTGATAGTTTACAGATTTGATGAAAAAATAAAACAGTATAGAATTAAGAGTAATAATCTTGAATACATATCCACTGACATTTTTCTAAATGAAATTGTTCCTGATTTAACTGATGATAAAAACATAATGGAATGGAGACATAATCTTTTAAGCATTTTTAACAGGGAAAAACTTCATTTTGGAATAACTAACAAAGAAATTGATATATTGGCAAAGGAAATAAAAAATGCTTCTATAAAAAATATAAATGATTATCTGTTTTTCAAATCAAAAGTATTTCGTTTTGTTATTGCAATTTTTAGATTACAATATAAAAATTATGAAGAAATTGAAATAATTGTAAAAAAAGCGAAAGAAATATTAGAAAAGTGTAAAATTTCGGAATTACCCACGGTAAAAGAGCTATGTGAAGTGATGAATGTCAGTCGTTATCAAATGCAGTTAGCATTTAAAAAAAGTGAAGGAATGGAAGCTACAAAATATCTGAAAAAAATTAAAATGGAATATGCAAAAACTATGATTATAACAACGAACAAAAATATAGGCGATATTGCAAATGAAACAGGGTATGAAAATCCAAGCAAATTTTCTGAAGCATTTAAAAATTATTTTGGTGTTTTACCCAATAAATATAGAAAAATTAATTGAGAATTAACTTGATAATTTTCTTTTGTTTTTATGTTTTAAATAAAGCGATAGAGAAGATTTTTTATTGAAAATAATGAACATAAAAAGAGTTTTTTTTAAATTTGGGATATTTTTTAAAAAATATAGGAGAAAAATAACAAAAAAATAAGTATAATTTAAAGCAATAAAAAGTATTTTTAAAGAATTTGATATAGTTAAAAAATTTATAAATATGAATAATTATAGAGAGGAATAAGAAATGAGTAATAATTTGAAAAGAATGGAAAAAGATTTAAGAACTTTGGCAAAAAGGTGTAAAGATGTCAAGTATACAAAAGGCTTGTTATTGAGCTTTTTATTAATGGGAATACTTTCGTTTACAGATACACTGACATCGCCTGAAGTAAAAAGCACGGAAAATACAATAAACAAGACGAGAAAAGAGCTGAATACATCGATAAATGATTTACACACAGTATTCAGACAGGCAAAAAGAGAAAATAACAAATTATTGAGAAATGCAAATTTGGAATTAGTACAATTAATGGAGCAGGGAGACCATGTAGTAAAATCTCCTTGGAGTAGCTGGCAATATGGAATAAATTATTTTTATAATAATTGGAGAGGTGTATATAAAGGTAAGGGAGATAAAAAAGAAAAATATCCTCATGAGGGATTGTTTGCAAGAGGAAACTGGTGGGAAAAAAATGTATCTCCTGACAGTCTTACTTATGAAAGATTACAACAAAGTACAGATATATTTTCATCATTAAGCAGTAAAAGGAACGGTCTAAATTACGGATTAGTTGGAACTCAACCTGTGAAAGACAACGGAGTACCTTTTATAATTGAACCAATTATAAATATAAATACTCCTCCGTTACCTAATCTGAATATAAATCCTGTAGTTATAAATCCTACTGTAAGATTTAATATACCTGAAGTAACTACTGTATCTTTCAGACCTACAACATTACCTGACATAAAACCTAATGTGTTTGACCCACCTGCATTGAATGAGGTAGCAACAGGGTTTGCACAGGATATGCAGGGAGTATCTTTTTATGCTGAACCTGATGTAATAGTAAATAATGCGAATGCAAGGACTCTGAACGGTCCAACGACTGTAACGATGAAAGACAATGGTTTCAGCGTAAACGGTTCATTTGAGTGGGAAGGAAAAAAGAGAAATCAGAATGCAAGTAGTGTAGGAACCGGAGTAGTAACAGGAGACTGGCTATGGAGTGAATCTAATCCAAACCGTTCTGCTACACCAAAAGCAGGAAATGTATATGCGAATTCTGATGTTGCGTATAATGCCTATAATACTACTGTAGGTCAGGGATATAGAAGTGGACTTCCTGTTTCCCCACAGACAGTATTTAGCTTTACCCAGTATCAGGATGACAGCGTAGGAACTCTTATAAAGCCTGGAGCTTCAATAGTTTCTGAAGTATCGGGAGATTGGATATTTAGAAATGAAACAAGTACACCCAGAGTCAGAGGTATAGGAAATCCGAATATAAAACCCTATACGAATACTGTAAGATTTATGAGTATAAACGGGAATACCGTGTATTCAGCATACGACCCTATGGTTGTAAATTTAAGAGGTAGTCTGACAATTTACGGAAGGTCTCTGGAAGATCCGATAGCAAGTGGAAAGCCTCATTTAACTATAGGAATAGAAAATCAGGCAGCAGGTGCCACTCCGTCAATACTCAATAGTACCGCTACAATCAATCTTGAAAGGAAAGCTGCTAAAGACCCTACACAGTTAGGAATATATTTGGTAGGTATGACTGCAATGATTGAAGATTATGCTCAATATGCACCTACCTCAGGAAAAACTATCGGTAGTGCAGGAAGATATGCAAATATAACATATAAACCATGGCAAGCGGCAATGAATAATGACGGTGTTATAAATGTAAAAAGTGTCGACAGTATAGGAATGGATTTTTCAGA
>CALIJH010000065.1 GCA_938017765.1 uncultured Leptotrichia sp. | reverse complement strand
ACCTTTAAACTATTTGATGCAACTGTTTTCAAACACAGGATTGTTCGTTTTTGCGAATTTACCTTTACTGTTTGCAGTAGGAGTTGCAATAGGACTTGCAAATAAAAATAAAGAAACAGCGGCATTATCAGCAGTTTTAGGATTTTTACTTTTTCATACTATAATAGGAACGATTTTAGGATTTAAAGGAATAACACCTGATTCTGTAACTTATGACACTCTTATTGCCGGAGGAATGAGCGAAGCCACAGCGAGAGGAGTAGCGGCATTATATACGAAAGAGCTTGGAATATTTACGTTACAGACAGGAGTTTTTGGAGGAATTGTATGCGGTATAGTAGCGTCAGCAATTACAAATAAATTTTCTGACAAGGTATTACCCGACTATTTGGCATTCTTTAGCGGAAACAGATTTGTCCCTGTAATGACAATTATTTTATTTATACCTGTAGCCGCGGTATTTCCATTTATCTGGCCTACAGTTTTTATGGGAATAGTAAAAGCGGGACAAATGTTTGCAGCGACAGGAGCGGTAGGAACATTCTTCTATGGTTTTACAATGAGACTGTTGAACGTATTCGGACTGCACCATGCAATATATCCTCTGTTCTGGTATACTCAACTTGGAGGTTATCAGGAAGTGGCAGGTAAAATGATTGCGGGAGGACAGAATATATTCTTTGCCCAGCTTGCAGACCCGTCCGTGAAACATTTCAGTGCAGCGGCTACGAAAACAATGACAGGGGGATTTCTTCCTATGATGTTCGGACTTCCTGCGGCAGCTCTTGCAATGTACAGAACAGCCGACAATAAAAATAAAGCCGCAGTAAAAGGTATATTACTGTCAGCTGCATTGACATCATTCCTTACAGGGATAACTGAACCGATAGAATTCACATTTTTATTTGTGGCTCCTGTGTTGTATGTAATTCACGCAATACTTGAGGGACTGGCATATATGCTTATGTATGTACTGAATGTAGCAGTAGGTATTACTTTTTCGAGAGGAATAATAGACTTTACGTTCTTTGGGCTTTTACAAGGAAATGCGAAAACTTCTTATTACTGGATACTAATATTAGGTCCTGTGTATGCGATAGTTTATTATTTCCTGTTTAAAATATTGATTTTAAAATTCAATATTCCTACTCCCGGCAGAGGAGATTCTGAAAATAAACTTTATACAAGAAAAGATTATAACGAAGCCAAAGGGAAAAAAGAACTCATAGATGATATTGTAGTATCACTGGGAGGAGCGGAAAATATAGAAAATATAGATGCATGTATTACAAGACTTAGAGTAACTGTAAAAGACCCTTCGGTAGTTTCTGACGATGCAAGATGGAAAGAATTACAGGCAAAAGGAATAATTCGTTCAGGAAAAGGAATTCAAATAGTATACGGTACTCAAGCTGAAATATATAAAAATAAAATAAGGGAGAAATATAAAATATGATTTTTACAAACTTGAATGATGATTTACAAAATAGAAGTCTTTCTCAAAAAATACAGGAATGTATAAAGTTCACCAAAGAAAACAATCTGAAAGAGTACAAACCCGGGAGTTATGAAATTCCCGAAACAGACATTAAATTCAATATAGGAAAATATAATACAAAACCTGAAAATGAATGTTTCTGGGAAAGTCATCTGAAATATATTGATGTACAGATTATGCTCAATGGGAAAGAATATATAGCTTTTAATAATATCCGCAATCTAAAACAGATCAAGATAGAAAAAGAAAATGACTTCATAGGATATGAAGGGGATGAGTTATTCAGAGTACTGATAGAAAATGGAGATGTACTTATTCTTTATCCTGAAGATATTCATATGCCGGGTATGAAAGTCGATGAAAGTATACCGGTAGAAAAAGTTGTTTTTAAAATAGATGTTGACAAAATTTAAGTCAGGTCTGTTTTAAAAATATATGAAAAAATATAGTAAAAAATCTATAAATGCGCTTTCTGTATTATTTCATTGTAAATTTTTTCTCTTAAAGCAGCCCAAATTTAAATTTAAAAAATCTAATTTTAAGAAATAATTATGAGGGATTATTACTACCCTCATAATTTTTTATAAAAAAAGGCTTGACTTTTTGAAATTTTGAGGTATAATTCATTAAAGAAAATTTTCAAATAGTTGAAAATTAAAAAACGTAGGAAGGTGGGAAAGATGAAAAAGAAAGAAATAAAAAAAATGAGTAAGAAAGAAATGAAAAAGATGAGTAAAAGGGACAGAGCAATATTATATATTGCCAGAGAAATTGTTTTTTCAAAAATCGGTGAAAGAATTCCTTCGGTAGTTGAATATTCCGAAAGATATGATATTTCCGTAGGATTGATTCAAAAAGCAATTGTCTTTTTACAAAATGAAAATGCTGTGTCATTTGAAAAAAGAGGCGTGTTGGGGTCATTTGTAAAAAGTATTAACAATGAAATTCTTTTGGAAAAGAGTGATTTCGGCTCTTTAGTAGGGGTAATGCCTTTACCTTATTCCAAAAGATATGAAGGACTCGCAACAGGGATAAAAAACAATTTTGAAAAATGCAAGCTAGATTATTATTTTGCATATATGAGCGGTTCGGAAGTTAGATTAAATCTACTTAGAAAAGGTACCTATGATTTTGCCGTAGTTTCCAAATTAGCTTATGAACTGGCTAAGAAAAAATACAATGATATTGAAGCTGTATTTGAATTTGGAGAAAAAAGTTATGTTTCAAAACATGTACTGTTGAAAGCAGAGGGAGTAAAGAAAGTCAATAAAATAGGAGTGGACAGAAATTCCGAAGATCAAAAATATATGACAAAAGAATGTCTGAATTTTACTAATCCCGAATATGTGGAGATTGACTATAACGAAACATTGAAGTTACTGAAAAATAAAATCGTAGATGCCATTGTATGGAATTACGATGAAATTGAAGAAAAACAGATAAAAATCGACTATGATAAACTGCCTGAAAGTGAAATCATAAACAAAGCGAGTGAAGCTGTCCTTGTAGTGAGTTCCAAAAATCAAAATTTGAAAAAATTGGCTCAGAAAATTATAGAGATTGATTACATAAGAGATATACAGAAAAAAGTATTAAAAAATGAAATCATTCCGGCTTATTAAATTTTATTTAATAAGCTGGATATTTATTACACAAAATATTCATTTTTTTGAAAGTTTTACAGTTTTATAATACAGTAATTGGAAAAAAGGAGTTAGAGTGTGGAAAAACTTAAATTTAGAATTGAATTGTTAAAAAATTCGGATTTGATTGACGAGCAAATTTACAATAAAATAATGTCCCTAGTTTCTCATTTGGATAAACAGTGGGATATCAGGTTAACAGAGGAAAATGGAGCAATGTTTATAACACATCTGTCAATGGCACTGAAAAGAATAAAAGAAAATCAAAGTGTGAAAAGTATTGACGAAGGTGTTTTTCAGGAAATACTTCAATCCGATAATATAGAGGAAGTTCAGAAAATTTATGAAGATATTGAAAAAAATGTTTTTAATGAAAAGTTACCCGAAGAAGAAAAAAAATTTATTCTGATAAATTTGTTGCTGCTGAAAGAAAATAAATAAAAAAGGAGGTTCAAAGATGAAAATAGTGATAGGCGGACAGATAGATAAGGAAAATGTTGCCGAAATAGTAAAAAAATATATCCCAAATGCTGAAATAACTATAAAAAGTGATATTGATGCGGCAATGGATATAAAGTCAGGAAATGCGGATTATTATTTTGGAGCTTGTAATACAGGCGGTGGTGGAGCATTAGCAATGGCTATCGCCATACTGGGAGCCGATAAATGTGCAACTCTTGCAATGCCGGGAAATATACTGAATGAAGAAAAAATAAGGGAAGAAGTAAATACAGGAAAAATCGCATTCGGATTTACTCCACAGGCTTCAGAGCAAGTAATAAAAATAGTTGCTGAAAATATAAATTTTTAAAAGCAGTTATTTTTTAGACATCTTTAGATTGAAAATACAATAATTATATAAAAAAACAAGGAGGAAAAAAATGGAGAAATTTTTAGTAAGTGCATTGTTGAGCGGTTTCGCTTCAATATTGGCAAATCTTGGAGTTGCGGTATTCAATGACGGATTGAGACCTATGGTTCCTGAATTTTTAGAAGGGAGAATGGACAGAAAAGCTCTCGCTGCAACGAGTTTTGCTTTATCATTTGGTCTTGTAATAGGTTTCGGTATACCACTTTCAATAGGTTCGACCATTATACTTATACACAGTATACTGCTCGGAACGGATATAATAGGGACATCTACTCCAAGAAATAATAACGGACTTATACTTGCAGGAATAATAGGAGCATTATACGGTATCGGTCTTGTGTTCGGTCTTGAGAAGATTGTAGAATTATTCAGCAAAATGCCTATTGATTTTCTGCCCAGTCTTGCCAAAGTCGGAGCTCCTGTAATTGTAGGATTTTCGGTGTTCCCGGCATTAGTCGTAGGATATCAGTACGGTACAAGAAACGGTGCAATTACTTTACTCATTACGCTGTTTGTAAGACAAATAGTTTCAGTATTTGGAAAAATACCTATTACGGAAAATGCCAAAATCACTTTAAATCCTGACGGTATGGCTTTACTTGTAAGTGTTGTTATAATGCTCATTTTTGCTATAAGTGATAAAAAAACGGAAAAGACAAATTCCAACGAAATGCTTGTAGGAATATTTTCGGCAAGAGTTGCAAGAGTTAAGAAAAATATAATTCCTCTGTCTATTATGGGTGGACTTATAGCGGCGGCATGCAGTCTGAGAATTGTGGCAGGAGACCCTATATCATTAAAATTACTTGCTTCAACATTAAAAGATACAACGGGAGGAGATTCGAAAGTCTTTGAAGCGGGACTGGTTGCATTGGCAAGAAGTGTAGGATTTGTTCCGTTAGTAGCAACTACAGCAATAACAACAGGAGTATACGGGCCTGCGGGAATGACATTCATATTTGTGATAGGTATATTTATAAAAAATCCGATTATTTCCTTTATAGCGGGAACTGTAATTTTGGCTCTTGAAATATTACTGCTTGAGCTGATAGCTAAAAGCCTTGACAGGTTTCCTGGGGTCAAAGCATGTGGAGATCAGATAAGAACTGCCATGACAAAAGTTCTTGAGATTTCATTGTTAGTGGGAGGAATGATTGCCGCAGATGAAATGGCAGGTTCAAATGGACTCGGATTTTTATTTGTCGGCGGATTTTACCTGTTAAATAAAACTTCTAAAAAACCTTTGGTAGATATGGCGATAGGACCTGTTGCCACAATATCTTTCGGAATAATATTGAATATATTGTTTATTCTTCACTTGTACGTACCTGTTGTAAAATAATATAGCAATTTATATTTTTTGGAAATTTTGAATACCAAATAAGGATAATCTGAAAAAGGAGAAAGATAATGCTGAAAGACGGTTATACTTTAATGCACGAGCATATTTTTATAGATTTGTCAGGAATAAAAAAGTTGGATGACTGTAGACTTGACTGCAAAAATGAAACAATAGAGGAGTTTAAGAAACTTTATGAAAATGGTGTAAGAAATATAACGGAAGTTACTAATATCGGAATGGGAAGAGATGTAAACTATATAAAGGAAGTTTCCGAAAAGTCGGGTATAAATGTCATTTGTGCAACAGGATTTTATAAAGAACCTTTTTATCCTGAATTTGTCTATGAAAAAAATGAAAAAGAGCTTTCCGAAATAATGAAAAATGATATTTTGAAAGGTATAGACGGAACAGATATAAAAGCGGGAATAATAGGAGAAATCGGTTCAAGTAAAGATATAATAACGGAAACTGAATTGAAAGTGTTTAAATCTGCTATTATTACTCATTTGGAAACAGGAGTTCCCATAACTACCCATACATCTCTAGGAACAATGGGACATGAACAGGTCAGACTGTTTAAGGAATATAAAGTAAATACGGATAAAATCGTAATAGGACATGTGGATTTAAGCGGGAATGTCGAATATATACTGGAAATGTTATATAACGGTGTATATGTGGAATTTGATACAATCGGTAAAAATAATTATCTCGCTGACGATATACGTATAGAAATGCTGAAAGAAATAGAAAAAAGAGAATTGATTGACAGAGTGTTCTTATCAATGGATATTACGAGAAAATCAAATATGGAATATAAAGGCGGAATAGGCTACAATTACATATTTAATTTCTTTATACCTAAACTGAAAGAAGCGGGAATAAAAGAAAACTCGATTGAGAAAATGCTGAAAATTAATCCGCAAAATTTTTATGGATAGGACAGGCGGTGAAAATATGAATACATATCCTCTAAATTCCCTTTCAATTGTCGAAGCACAGGAAAAACAGTTTAAATTAGTGGATATTATTACAAAGAATATGTCAGGGAGTGAATTTTTGGAATTAGGAGATTTAGGCGTCAGAAAAGGAATAAATAGACCGTTGAGAACTGAAAAAATCGAAAAAATCATAGCACAATTTTTCAATGCTGAAGATTGTATACTGACGAGAGGAGCAGGAACACAGGCTATAAGATGGGGGATTTTAGCAGCAGTCAAAGCGGGAGATAAAATTTTAGTCCATAATGCACCTATTTATCCTACAACGGAAATAAATATAAAAAGTATGAATTTGGAAATCATAAAATATGATTTCAACGATTTAAATAAAATTTCCGAAATTTTAAAAGATGATGAACTGAAATTCTGCCTCCTTCAACATACAAGACAAAAACCTGACGATAAGTATGACTTAGGTGAAGTCATAAAAAAAATAAGAGAAATAAGAAAAGATATGACGATATTGACAGATGATAATTATGCGGTGATGAAAGTCGATAAGATAGGTTGTGAGTTGGGAGCCGACCTTTCAGCTTTCTCATCATTTAAATTATTAGGACCTGTAGGAATAGGCTGTTTAATCGGGAAAAAAAGTATTATTGACAAAGCAAGAGAAATGAACTATTCAGGTGGAGGACAGGTTCAGGGATACGAAGCTATGGAAGTGTTGAGAGGACTTGTCTATGCCCCTGTAAGCCTTGCCATACAGGCACAGGAAAATGAAAAACTCGTAAAAAAATTGGGAAATAAGGAAGAATACCCTTATATAAAAAAAGTATTTTTGGCAAATGCCCAATCCAAAGTTTTATTAGTGGAATTTGAAGAAAATATAGCTGAAGAGATAATAGAAATAGCAGAAACTCTGGGAGCTTTACCAAATCCTGTGGGAGCCGAATCAAAATATGAAATACCGCCTCTATTTTATAAAGTTTCGGGTACATTTTTGAAAAACGACCCGTCCCTCAAGTACAGGATGATAAGAATAAATCCTAACAGAAGCGGAGCTGAAACAGTAACGGAAATATTGAAAAAAGCATACGAAAAGGCAAAAACGACAAAAAAGTGGATAAAGGAGTGATATAACTTGTTTCTTGAAACATTAAAACATAGAAATCCAAATCTTATAAAAACGGCATTTGAACTTCATCAAAAGGGACTTGTTATGCCGGACAGTTATATAATTGATGTGGATACTTTTTTGGATAATGCCGCAAAAATTTTAAAAAAGGCTAAAGAATATAATATTAAACTTTATTGCATGACAAAACAGATAGGAAGAAATCCTTATTTAGCAAAGGAACTGGAAAAAATAGGATATTCGGGAGTAGTTGCAGTGGATTTTAAGGAAGCTGAACTCTTTATAAATAACGGTCTGAAAATAGGTAATGTAGGTCATATAGTACAAATACCGAAAAATATGATAAAAAAAGTTGTCAGAAGTAATCCTGAAATTATAACAGTCTATTCTTATGAAAAAGCTGAAGAAATCTCAAAAGCTGCTTTAGAGCTTGGGAAAATTCAGGATATTATGTTAAAAGTAAATGATAGCGGCTCTGAAATTTATCCCGGACAGGAATCGGGATTTGAAACTGAAAATATAGAAGAATATATAAAAAAAATTCTTTCATTAAAAGGAGTCAATATAAATGGGCTTACTTCTTTTCCGTGCTTTTTATACAATAAAGATGAGAAATGTATAAAGCCTACTGAAAATATAAATGCAATAATAAAAGTAAAAAAAATTCTAAAAGAGAAATTTAATAAAGAAGTTGCACAGATTAATTTACCGTCAGCAACGTCGGTGGAAAATCTGAAACTTATTAAAGATTTAGGCGGAACTTACGGAGAACCCGGGCATTCACTTACAGGAACGACACCTATGGCAGAAAAAATTGAAATAGATGAAATACCCGCTTACATTTATGTTTCGGAAATTTCACATAATTTCAGAGGAAAAAGTTATTTTTATGGAGGCGGATATTACCGACGTTCCAATATAAAAAAAGTCATAGTAGGAACCGGTGAAAAAAATTCTGAGATAAAAGTAAATAAAATAAACCCTGATAATATCGACTATTATCTGGAAATAGAAAAAGAAAGAAATATAGGAGATACGGTTTTAGGTTGTTTTAGAGCCCAGATGTTTGTAACAAGGTCGACAATAATTTTAGTTAGAGGAATACAGAAAGGAAAACCTGAAATTATAGGAAAATATACTTCATCAGGAGAAAAAACGGAAAATTTATAGAATAATATTATACTAATAAAATATTTAAAAGTAAAAGTCGGTATGAAAGCGGCAGAAATGACAGGTATATAAAATAATCTAAAATAGCGCATTACAAGGAAGTTAGAAAAAAGCTCAAAACGAAAGTATAAAATAGAATTAAGAGTGAAATTTAAAAAGAGAAAGAAATAGAGGTAATAAAATGGAACAGGGAAGATTTATAGTTATTGTACTGGATAGTTACGGAGTAGGCTATATGGATGATGTTTTGGAAGTCAGACCGAGAGATTTCGGAGCCAATACGTGTAAACACATAATAGATAAAATTCCTGAATTAAAACTTGAAAATTTGAAAAAATTAGGATTAATGAATGCTTTAGGAGAAGATTATGGGAAAATGAAAATAAATCCTAAAGCTGTATTCGGAAAATCAAAGCTTATGCATCATGGAGGAGATACGTTTTTGGGACATCAGGAAATAATGGGAACCCGTCCTGTAAAGCCTCTGATAGCTCCTTTTAGTCATTATATTGATAAAGTTTATGATGCTCTAATAAAAGAAGGATATAAAGTAGAAAAAATTGGAGATAAAATTCAATATTTATGGGTAAATGACTGTGTTGCAGTGGGAGATAATCTGGAAACGGATTTGGGACAGGTATACAATGTAACTACTACTTTTCAGAAAATTTCTTTTGAAGATGAACTGAAAATTGGGGAAGTTGTCAGAAAAATAGTTGAAGTGGAAAGAGTGATAGTATTTGGTGGAACTGAAGCAACTATAGAAAGCATAAAGGCTGCAAAAGAAGAAAGAGAAGAAAAGTATGTCGGTATAAATGCCCCCAAATCAAAAGTCTATGAAAAAGGCTATATGGTAAGACATCTGGGATACGGGATAAATCCTGAAACTCAAGTTCCGACAATACTTGGAAAAGAAAACATTCCTGTAGTACTCATAGGAAAAGTGGCTGATATAGTTCTTAATGAAAAGGGAAAAAGTTTCCTGAACCTTGTGGATACTTCAAAAATATTTGATATTACCCTTTCGGAACTTGATAAAATTGAAAAAGGTTTTATCGCTGTAAATATTCAGGAAACAGACCTTGCAGGACATGCCGAAAATGCTGAAAGATATGCACAGATACTCAAATTGAGCGATAAATATATAGGCAAAATAATGGAAAAACTGAATGAAAAAGATATTCTCATAATTACCGCAGACCATGGAAATGACCCGACAATAGGACATTCTCAACATACGAGGGAAAATGTACCGATACTGATTTATAAAAAAGGTTTGGAGTCAGTCAATATTGGTCATCGGGAAACAATGTCCGATATAGGGGCAACAGTTGCAGATTATTTTAAGACCGAAATGCCTGAAAATGGGAAAAGTTTTTTGCAAAATTTAGAAAAATAGAAAAATAAAAAAATAGAAAATTAGAAGAAATTTTATAAGTTTGACAAAAAGATTTAAAAAATGGACTTGAGAAATAAATTTGACAAACAGATTTGAGAAACAAACTCAAGAAACGAAAAAATAAAACTAAAAAAACAGCTACTGATAAAAAATTAAAATTTTTCAGTTTACTTTAATATTTATCTGATAATATATTGTTATAAAATAAAAATATATGGAGGAAGTAAATATGAAAAAATTTTTAACAGGGCTGTTTCTTATTTTATCAGCATTTTCATTTTCAGAAAATGTTATAAGAAAAATAAGTGTTACAGGCAATTCTGAAAGGGAAGTGGCTCCCGACACCGCAAAGATTTCTTTTCAAATTCAAGTGAAAAATCAGAATTTAAACAATGCTACAAAAGAACTGAAAGAGAAAATAGAAAAATTTAAGTCGGGACTGAAATCTAAAAAAATCGAGCTGACAAATTTTGAAACAATTTCATTTTACAGTAATAAACAGAAAGATTATGAAAATAGTTACATAGAAGATGAACAGCTTGTTTACGAGGACTTTAAAGGTAAAAAGAAAATTGATAAATCCGAAACAAAGAAAAAACCTGCATCATACACGGTACAAATGAAAGTTACTATTAAAAATACTGATTTTGAAAAACTTTCCAAATTGATAGATTTTGCAGGAAACGATAGTCTGAAAAATTTAAAAAAATCCGAAACTGAAAATAATTCATACTATTTTGTTCTGAATGACAGTGATGTATCATTAAATAACGCTCTAAATAAAACATTAAATAAATTCAGTTCCATAAAATCAAAACTGAATTCATCGGGAATTTCTGAAAATAATATTATTTTCGATGATTATAAAGTGATTGAAAATCAAAGTGTACAGAATGGAAATCCAAAAGATGTGTTTATAGTTACTGAAAGTTTCACAGTTACTACAAAAAATCTGAAAAATTTAAATGATATTATTTCCCTTGCTGATGACAATTCAATAAATATAAGCGGTTCGATATATTTTGATATTTCAGATAAGGATAAAATTGCTTCGGAGATGTATAATGAAGCTTTCAATCAAGCAAAATCCAAAGCTGTGAGTATTTTAAAATCAAGTAATATGACGTTGAGTTCGCCTCTTGTAGTGAGCGAAGATATAGCATTTCAACAAAAGATGATAGACCGTATTGACAGTGAATGGGGAGTAGCAACTGAATACGCAGCAGAACCTGTCGCTATGAAGTCCGGTTCTCAGTCAGGGATGGCAATAGCCAAAAAAGGTAGAGACAGAAGAATAGACTATATCCCGAAACCTATTAAACTTTCCCAGAATATATCGGTTTTATATGAAATAAAATAATTTTATGAAAGAGGTTGAAATCAATGAAAAAAATTATAACTTTACTATTTATGCTCTGTTCAGTTTTTTCTTTTTCAGATAACGCATCAGAAAAGAGAATACAAGTCAGGGGAACTGCAACAAAAGAAATTGCTCCAAATTCTGCAAAAATATATTTGCAGATTACTACTCAAGATGAAAATCTTGAAAAAGCAAGCAAGAAAAATGCCGACATATTGGCAAAATATAAAAATTTATTAAGTAAAACAAATACGAAATATGAAAAAATACAATCAATAGATTATAATACTTATAAGAATTATAATTGGGAAAGCACAACGGTAAATAAGGGAAAAAAAGAGTTTAAAACTGTACTGACAGTAGAAGTCGCTCCTTTTAACCTTAATTTACTGAAAAATTTTATGTCTGTTTTAATTCAGAAAAATATCTATGATGTGAAAAGAATAAAAAATGGAAATTATTCTTTTACTGTAGTAGCGAGAGATTCTGATAATAAAGTATCTTATCAGAAAGCAATGAATGATTTTAATGATATTCAAAAAAAACTTACAGCAAACGGTTTTAGCACTGAAACTGTCAAAATAGCCGGATATGATAACGAAGAAATAAATCTTGAAACTAATAAAACTTTAAAAAAGGAGCTGTTTACCGTCGTTCATTCTATCGAAGTAAAAACAAGGGATATGCAGAAACTCGGAAATATAATTAATCTTGCCCATTCTCTTGAAATAAATTCTACAGGCGTTATAGAATATGATATTGACAACAAACAGAAAATAGAAGATCAGCTTTATGAAGAAGCTTACAAGGAAGCCTTGAAAAAAGCTCAAAATATATTAAATAAAACAGATTTGAAACTAAAAAAACCTGTAACAATAACTGATAATTCCAACGGTGTAATAAGAGCTTTTTATTCTTACTATAATGCAAATTATAACGGAAATTCAAATCTTGATTTGTTAAAGGAAACTGACGCGAAACTTATAGAAAAATCACAACAGAATGCAATAATTATCAATCCGCAGAAATCTTCTTTCTCAAAGACAGTATATATAGAATTTGAAATGAATTGATAATCTATAAAACATAATTCTAAAAAATCAATAATAAAAATTAAATGATTTTAGAGTTATGTTTTTTATATGTAAAATGAATAATTTTCTGAAAGACTAAAATTATGAAATTATTATATTATTTTTTATATGGAAAATAAATAAGGCTATCTTAAAATTTTGATTTTGAGATAGCCTTATTTAAAAAGATTAGAGAGAAACTTATTAACTGGGACCATAAAGTTTCCCGGAAAACCCGAAACCTGAAAATCTCCCTTGTATCAATTTTTCCATATAATCCCTCCTTTGTAAAATATATTAGGTTGTTAGTTTACATTAATTATACCCCATAAACATTAAAAAAAAATGAGAGTTTCTAATTTTTTGATATAAATTTTTTATCTAAATTATTATTTTGATATATATTATATATTTAATAATCCCAAAAATAGGAATATAATAATTTACAAAAAAATATATTTATTTACTTCTCAAAATTATGCTAAATTGAAACAATCATTTACTAAGAAAAAAGCAAAAATTATCTGAAAGTTCAGAAAGATACTTTTTTCCAATATTTATTTTCTATTTCAAATTATAAAATTTTGAAAAATTTATAAATATATTTTTTCTATTACTATTACTTACTGTATTAAAGTTTTTATTAACGTATATAATTAAAAGTTTCTATAGTTAGATTTTTGTTGCCTTTACCGTAAAATTCTATTTCAAAAACTATTCCTTTATCGAATTTATAATAACTTTGCTCAACTAAATCGATAAAATGAAAAATTTTATTTGTTTTCAAGCTTTTACATGTCATATAGTATTTACCTGATTTTGTTTTTCCTTTTGAGACAATTTCACATTCATTGATAATTCGCAATTTTCCTGATTTTTCAGCAAATGTAAAGACACTGAAAAGCAACAGTAAACCAATAATCAGCTTTTTCATAAAAATACACCTCTCTTTCTGAATTGATATATAGGTTGTAGAAAATAGATAACTATTTTTATTATCATATTTATAATACCATTTAAAAATTAAAATAAAATGAGAACTTTTGTTTTTTAGAAAAAATTTAAGAAAATTATTCAGAAAATATTTTATATCAAAATGAAAAAAATCAAAATAAAAAAGCTCTCATTTTCTTTTAATGTTTGAATGATATATTTATCTTGTAAGATTGAAATGAGGAGTGGTTTTAAATTACGAGTTATAAAAAAATAGAAATAAAAATCAGTTTTTGAAAGGAGAAAAAAATGAATAAAAAAGAAAATAACAATTTGATTATTCTGAGTACCCATACTATGTGTTTTTGTATTCTCGGAATGATGTTTTTGACAATAATTTCATCAATAGGTATTTTTAAATCATTGATAAATGAATACAATCAAAAAATGCAGTATAATGAAATATTTCTTATATTAATAGCAATCTTAGTCGCACCTCCTATAGAAGAATTTATTTTCAGAAAGCTGTTATTCAACTTTTTAAGAAAAAGAACAAAATATTATAATTTAATACAGGCTATACTTTTTGGGCTGGCTCATGGAAATCCTTTACAGTTCATCTATACTTTTTTATTAGGAATTCTGCTCGGAAATATAAAAGATCGTACAGGAAAAGTAAAAATATCAATATTAATGCATATGGTTTTCAATATAACAGGGATATTTTTTCCTATGATACTGAAATCATTGGCGGAAAATCCTTCGATATCTGAAAATACGAAAGGAATGGTAGTTCTTGCTTCAATTATTATTCCGTCTATAATGTTTTTTATTACTTTAAAAATGTTAGGAAAAGGAATGTATAAAATGGTAAAGGAAAAATATATTCCTGAAACAGCAAAAAAATAAATATATTCGATAATATCATATAAAGATATAAATATATAATTATTATATAAATTTTTCAACATACAATATCTATAGTTTTCGGAATTTTGTTAACTGAAAAATATAAAGAAAAAATAAATAAAGAAAAAAATGATAAATTCAGGAGGAAAATAATATGAAAAAACAAACAATAATTTTATTAGGATTAATGTTACTAACAATCAGTTGCGGAGGGCAAGGAGGAGGACAAAATAATAATCAGCAGAATACTCTTCAAAATAATACTCAGAACAGTACGGTTAATAATTCAAATAGCAATAACGGCTTACAAAATAATAATATTGCCAATTCTCCTGACCAGATGTTCAACGCATTGATGAATGCTATACAGGCAGGAGATACATCCAAAATTTTTCCCGAGGGGACTTCTCAAAATGTCATTATGTTGTCAGAAGGATATAAAAAAATAACATATAATATCAATAATACTCAGGTAAATGGTAATATTGCCATTATAAATGTTTCAATGAAATATCCCAATATACAGCAGATAGTACAGAATTTCAGACAGGAATTGTCAAATATGAATATAAACAGTTCCGGAAAAAGTGAAGAAGAAGTACAAAAAATAGTTACAAGTGCAATGATGCAATATGTAGCAGAGAAACTAAATGCGGGAAATGTTCAATATATGGAAAAGACAATAAATGTCAAATATGAAAAGAATGGCGGAAGCTGGGTTATGTCCGATGATAATGCGGAATTTGCTACAATATTGTCTTTAGGATTGTAAGATTGGAATATATAAGGCAGATTTTTTATATTGCATTCTTATATATATTCTCTGATGACTGCAAAACTGAAAGACATAAAATAGATTTTTTATACTGCATTCTTTATAATGATTATGTATTCTTTGATGACTGCAAAATTGAAAGATATTGGAAGATTGTATGTTAGAATAAAAAAAGGAGAGGTTAAAGAGAGTAAATTTCAAAAAAATGATATAATATAAAAAAATAATGGAGAAAAAA
>CALIJH010000064.1 GCA_938017765.1 uncultured Leptotrichia sp. | reverse complement strand
TCTCACATTTACATATATTAAATACAAAGTTTGAAATTATTTCAGTTCCACATTCAGAATGAACTACTTCGGGGTGAAATTGCAATGCATAGATGCCATTATTATTTGTAATAGCCGCGATTGATGAGTCTGTTCTGGCGATTATTTCAAAGCCGTCAGGCAGTACTGTAATATGGTCGTTATGGCTCATCCATATGCTCGAAGTTTTTGGAATGTCTGAAAGTAAAGGATTTCTGTCGTCAATTACTTCTAAAATAGCTTTTCCGAACTCTCTTGACTCGGCTTTTTCGACTTTTCCACCGTTAAGATGTGTAATAAGCTGCATTCCGTAACATATTCCCAGTATAGGAATTTCCAAATCAAAAACTGCTTTATCGACAGTAGGGGAATCTTTTTCATAAACTGATGCAGGCCCTCCCGAAAAGATTATTCCTTTAATTTTTTCTTTCCCTTTTCTAATTTTTTCAATGTCGATAAACGGCACAATTTCGCAGTAAACTTCCATTTCTCTAATTCTTCTGGCAATAAGTTGACTGTATTGTGAACCGAAGTCAACAATTATGATTTTCTCTTTCACAATTTCACCTCTATCTATAAAAATTATTTTATTAATTATTATTAACAAATTATATATTATTTTATGCGATAAATCAATAATAATTAAAATAAAAAGGTTATTTCAAAAAGTGAAAATCAGAAAATAAATAAAACAAGAAACGTATTTATTCATTTGCTAAAATTTAACTGATTTAAAATAATCATTCACTAAGAAAAAATTATAAACTCGCCAATGGCTCAAACAATAATTTTTTCTAACGTTCATTTCTTATTTTAAATTGTAAAATTTTAAAGAATTCATAAATATCGTTTCTTGGATTAAATTTATTATATTTTTTTATTCTTTGAAATAACCCTTTTATTTTTTCCCTTAATATTATTGATTATGTCATAATTTTAGTCTGGTCTTTTCCGTCATCTTCAAATACAAAATAATCAAGAACTTTCAGCCTAACTTCCTCTCCTATTTTCAGAGTATCATAAGTAGAAGCCCTCGCAGTAACTCTCAAAATATTTCCATTTCCAACTTCGACTCTAAGGTCGTTACAGTCTCCGAGATAAAATTTGGAAAATACTTTTCCTGTCAATTTTCCGTCATCTGAAAGAATAACGTTTTCAGGTCTGATAGCTACTATAACGTCTTTTGAAAAAGAGCTTGTATTAGGTAGACTCTGACCGTTACTGTTATTTAAGAGAATGTTTCCATTTTCTACTTTTCCTTTTATGAAATCCACTTTTCCTACAAAATTTGCAACAAACACATTGTTAGGACGGGAATAAATCTCCTGTGGAGTTCCTACCTGCTGAACTTCTCCTTTATTGATAAGGACTATTCTGTCGCTCATAGTCATTGCCTCTATCTGGTCGTGAGTTACGTAGATCACTGTAATTTTTAATTTTTTTGTTATTTCCTTGATTTCATATCTCATTTCTTCACGCAGCTTTGCGTCCAGATTGGATAAAGGCTCATCCAGTAGTAGTATTTCAGGCTGTGCTACAAGAGCTCTTCCCAAGGCTACCCTCTGTTGCTGACCTCCTGACAGTTCTGACGGAAATCTGTCCTTATACTGTTCCAGATGAACGATTTTCAAAGCCTGATTGACCCTTTCTTCTATCTCTTTTTTATTTACTTTCTTAATTTTTAAAGGGTATGCAATATTGTTATATACATTCATATGAGGCCACACCGCATAGGACTGAAATACCATTCCTATTTCCCTTTTTTCAGGAGAAATAAAGTTGTCCTTTCCTGATACAACCTTATCTCCTATATAGATTTCTCCGCTTGTGGGTTTTTCAAAACCTGCGATAAGTCTCAACATAGTAGTTTTCCCACAGCCCGAAGGACCTAACAGAGTTATAAATTCCCCGTCTTCAAATTTCTGGTTGAATTCCTGTAAGACCTGAACATCTCCAAATGATTTTGTTACTCCCGTTATTGTTACCGAAGCCATATTTTTCCTCCTGCTTTAAATTGAAAATTGCCCTTTTGTCAATTTGTTCAAAAGATAATTGACAATGATTACGAATAATAAAATAGCTGTTGCAAGGGCACTTGCTACCTGCTGACTGTGATAAGTCTGATAAATATACAGTTCGTAACCTATTGTTTTTGTGTTTGACGAATAAAGTAAAGTGGACATCGTCAATTCATAGAATGACGGCATAAATATCAGAAAGAACCCTGCGACAATACTTGCTCCGATTAATGGCAGAGTTACGTCTTTCAGCATACGCAGCCAGTTGGCACCTGAAATTTGTGCCGCTTCTTCCAATGACGGATGTACCTGACTCATTGCGGAAACGACTGTTCTCATCCCCATAAGCATATATTTTATCATATAGGCTATAATCATTATTGTAAGTGTATTGTAAATATTGATTTTAAATTTCCCGCTCATGGATATTATAAGTGCGAGAGCGATTGTAACACTCGGAGTTCCTGAACCCAAAGTTATAAGAAAATCTGGAATTCTTTTTCCTTTTACATTAGTTCGCTGCAATAAATACGCCATTATGCACGAAATCATAATTCCGAAGAATGCCGCTGCAAGTCCCGCGATTATACTGTTTTTAGTTGAGCTTAGTATTGAAGCCCTTGAGAATACTTTATTCCATGCACTCATTGACATATTTGACAGACCTATAGGTTTTCCCATATTTACCGTAAAAGAAGTAAGTGCCACAGTAACAAAAGGCAGGATTACTACGAAAAATGAGAAAATTGAAATAATTATTGTTATCGGCAATCTCCATTTCCCTAATTCTACGATGTTAGGTCTTGTAGATTTTCCGCTCATTGTTATATATTGTCTTTTTCCTATTACGAAAGTCGTAATGTATAAAACTATATTTGCTATTGCCATTAGAAATACTGCCAGTACCATTGCGTCATTCAGACCTTCTTCGGAACCTATATGTACAAAATCTATGATACGTGTAGTTACGGTATATATCTGTCCCGGAGCTCCAATAATCGACGGTATCCCGAATGCAGAAGCGGAAGCTACAAATACAAGCAGTCCCGCGGCTATTATACTTGGCGTCATCATGGGAATAGTTATTGTCATCAATGTTTTAAGAGGAGAAGCACCCGATATTTTAGAAGCCTCTTCCAATGACGGGTCCATTTTCTCCATTGCCCTTGATATTGTTATAAAAGCATAAGGATAGTAAAAACAGGTAAGTACCCAGACTATCCCTCCTACTGTGTAAATATTAAAAGGAGCTTTTGATAAATTAAAAATCTGCATAAGAAATTTATTTAGAACCCCTGCATTTGGATTTAAAAGCCTTAGCCATGCCATTGCACCGACATAGGGAGGTACCATATATGTAGTAACAAACAAAGTTCTGAAAAACTTCTTGCCGTACATATCTGTCCTTCCCACTAAAAATGCCAACGGAAAAGCAAGTATAACTCCGAATATAGTTGTTAATCCCGAAATTACGATAGTATTTATTAATGCTGTCCAGTTTAAATCGTAAGTATATACTCTCTTAAAAGATTCTAATGAAAAGCTTCCTTTGGGAAACAGAGAACGGATTAATAAATAAGATAAAGGGATAACTTCAAATATTACTAAGAAAGCTACAACAATCAGTATGACTATCCACTTTATGTCTATGTTATATTTTTTTGCCATTTTTTCCTCTTTTCAAAATTAAAATTTTCAGAATGGAACATACTCCTGCCGGGATATGCTCCATTTTTCTAATTTCTATCAGTTTATTTTGGTGCTTTTGTTATATATTTTTCAAAAATTTCACGTAATTTGTCTCTGTCGTGATAAGTTTTATCCCAGTTTATAGGCATAGCTGCTTTCAGAATTTCAGGAGTAGCCAAAGCATCGAAAGGAGCTTTTGCAGGGTTTTTAAGTACAGAGTGCATCCAACCTTCCACTATTGCTTCCTGTCCTTTTGGAGATAAGAACCAGTCAGTCAAAGCTTCTGCCGCTTTTATATTTTTATTAGGCGACATTTCTTCTTTTATAGTCATAATTGTACTTGGAATAGCTATTATTCCGTCAGTAGGATAAATCACTTCAAGTTTAGAGCCTTCTTCCTGTCTTTTTTTCAGAATAGATTCTTCCAGTATCATGATCTGAGCGGCTTCACCTGTTTCCAGTTTTGTAACTGCAACGGAACCTGATTCCACAACTGCTTTCTGCTTGGAAAGACTTTCAAAATAACCTTCTCCATATTTGTCAGTCAATGCTGATACTGCCGCTAAAGCTGTTCCTGATTTTAATGGATCAGGAATGGAAACTTTTCCTGCTAAATTCGGTTTTTTCGCAAATTCGTCGAAAGATTGAGCCAAATCCTCTTTTTTGTATTTGTCAGGATTATAAGCCAGTACCATATTTAATATACGGACAGGATACCAGTATCCCTCTTTGTCATAATCCAATGCTAAATTTTCAGCATTTTTTGAAAGATAAGCGTGTAAAACTCCTTTTTCTTTTAATTCCAGCGAATAAGACGGCTCTGCAACCATAAGCATATCCGCACCTAATTTATTTGCCTGCATTTCTGCTACGATTTTTGATTGTAATGTTCCCGTTCCTCCCTGAAAGAATTCTACTTCCAGATTAGGAAAATCCTCTTTCAATTTTTCTTTCACATTGTCGATAATATCTTCGTACATCGAAGTATAAATAACGATTTTTCCTTTGATTTCGGCATTTTTACTGTCTGAAGAACCTGATTCTCCTTTTTTGCCGCAAGCTGTTAAAGTTAAAAGTACCAAAGTTACTAATAATAACAGAATTTTCTTTTTCATGATTTTTCCCTCTCTCTAAAAATTTTTGACACTATTATTTTACCTTAATTATCTTAAAAGTCAAGGTAAAATATAATTAATTGACATATTTTTTGAAAATAAAAACATAAAATGATAAAAAATTAATCTTTATATGACAGATTTATTAATAAGATTTATTGATAAGAATTCCAAAATATGATAGGATAAAACTAAATACAATATTTTACAGGGAAAGGAGGAGTATATTTCGGTTAAATTTAAGTCTGCTATAGTTAAATTATATTAAAAATAGAAAAATACTTATAGTAAAAAATAACGAAAAAATGATTTTATTGAACCGAATTATACGTGAAAGAAATGAGTTTTGCTGAAAATTATAAAGAAATTTATTCTATTGCAAAGGATATTTATCTGCATCCCGAATTAGGATATAAAGAATTTAGAACTTCAAAAATTGTTGAGGATTTTATACTGAAATACTGTCCTGATATAAAAATTCAAAAATTCTCAACTACAGGATTGAGGGTGGATTTACCAAAATCATCTAAAAACAGTCTAAATATGGTATATATGGCTGAACTGGACGCAGTCTATACGCCTACCCACTTTCATGCTGACAAGGAAACAGGGGCAGCTCATAATTGCGGGCATTATTCCCAAGTAGCCATTGCCCTGTCATTATTCAAAGAACTGATTTTAACGGAAGAACATAAGAATATCGACTATAACATAAGTTTTATTTTTATTCCGGCAGAAGAATTCCTTGATCTGGAATACAGAAGAAATCTCAAAAAAGAAGGGAAAATAAAATATTTTGGCGGAAAGCCCGAAGCTATGAGACTCGGTATTTTTGATGACTTTGATTTCGGAGTAATGGTACATGCAATGGCTGGAAAATATGAAAAAAGAACAGTAGAGATAAATTCGGACTTGGCAGGGTTTATGTATAAAAACTATACTTTCGAGGGAAAAGCTGCCCACGCAGGTTTTGCCCCTCAACAGGGGATAAATGCCTATAGTATGTCTACTGTTTTTAATGTAGCCGTGGGATTATTAAGACAGCATTTTGAAGAAAAGGAAATGGTAAGAATAAATCCTGTCATTTTAGAACACAAAATGGGAGTAAATGTAGTTCCTCAGTCAATAAAAATCGGAACTGACTTTAGAGCCCAGTCAGTGGAATATATGCTTGAAGGAGCTAAAAAACTGGATAATGCCGCCAAAGGGGCAGCCCTTTCATTGACAGGAAAAGTGAATATAGAAACTCAAATGGGCTATCTTCCTTTCAAACAGGATAGATATCTTTCAGAATTTGTAATGGAAGAATACAGAGATTTTTCTCCCGTTGAAGACATAATAACCGATAGAGCAATAAGTGCCGCAGGAGATTTGGGAGACCTCTCATTTATATTTCCATGTATTCAGATAGGATATAGCGGATTTATAGGAACAATACACGGAGATGACTTTATAGACGAAGATCCTGAATTTATTTTTTCCATATTTCCTGAATTTGTTTACAGAGTTCTGAAAAGAATGTCAGGAAAAATTGACAGAAGTAAATTGCATAAAAAAAGCTATGAAGAATATGAAAAAGTCATAAATGAGCTGGAAGGAGAGAAAAATGAAAAATAAAAATTTTATTTATATGCTTTTATTTTCAGTAATTGTGATATTCATTGCCGAAATGATAGGTATTAAAGCAATAATGGTCGGTAAAGTGAGGATTGGATTTCTGCCTTTAGTATTCGCCCTTGCGATAACAATGCTTTTTGCCATAAAAAGTCTAAGAAAAGGGATAATTCAGAAAATATATTCAGAAGAAAATGTAAAATTTGCAGGGAAATATCTGATTATAATTTTGTTACCGCTAATGGCTAAATATGGAGCGGATGTCGCACCGAAATTAAAAGATATTTTATCGATAGGCTGGATATTTCTCATACAGGAAGTAGGAAATCTCGGAACAATAGTTTTAGGTCTCCCCGCAGCTATACTTTTAGGACTGAGAAGGGAAGCCATAGGAGCGACTTTAGGACTGGGAAGAGAGGGAGAATTGGCATATATATCCGAAAAATATACTTTAGATTCTCCTGAGGGAGAAGGTGTGCTGGCGATGTATATATTCGGTACTCTTTTTGGGGCATTGTTTTTCAGTATAGTTGCTCCTCTGTTTACATTTTTCGGTCTTAGTCCCGAAGCATTGGCGATAGCTTCAGGAATGGGATCGGCAAGTATGATGACAGGAGCAAGCTCAAGTCTTGCGGCAGTATATCCTCAACTAAAGGAAACTATAAGGGCTTATGCGGCGGCGAGCCAGATGCTTACAAGCTTTATCGGTA
This sequence comes from uncultured Leptotrichia sp., assembly GCA_938017765.1. Taxonomy (GTDB): domain Bacteria; phylum Fusobacteriota; class Fusobacteriia; order Fusobacteriales; family Leptotrichiaceae; genus Pseudoleptotrichia. Next base: position 5,285 of record CALIJH010000064.1, on the reverse strand, counting down.
CCTTTACTATGGTATTTTTAGCCGTTCCGTTACAGAGATTTATGTATTCAAAACTCACAAAGGAGGGAAAAAAAGATGTCAAATAACAGTAATAAGCAGGAATATATAAAAATAATATTGACACTCATAATGAGCCTATTATTAATATTGTTTACCCAATGGATAAAATTACTTAAAAATCCGAAGTCAATGCCGATTACTAAAGAAACAGTATTTGGACTGGTAATATTGGGAATATTTTCGATTTTAGGAATATTTATTCATGGCATTGTTCAGAAACAGCCTATAAAAATAATAAAAGATTTCCCTATTTTAGGCTGGGTTTCTATGGTTTCACTCGTAGCCTGTATAATTTTTCCTCAAGTAATAGAAGCGGTAAATTCTATAGATTTTTTGTCAATTACAACACCGATATTGACTTATGCAGGAATATCCGTGGCAGACAGATTGAAAGATTTAAGAAAAGTATCATGGAAAATAGTAATTGTTGGAATATTTGTATTTCTGGGAACATATTTAGGTTCAGCCATATTAGCTCAAATAGGATTTTTCCTGTCAGGAAAATAATTCGTATGAAAGTAATTCAAAAATCAGAAAATTTTCTGAACTTAAAAAGTTATAAATTTAACCGGAAATTTTTATAAATAATAAAATAGGGGGACTGTTCCCCCTACTAGCCCCCTACCCCGCTTCTCGTTTGCTAAACTCAAAGTATCTTTTGATTATTCAAATTTTACATTTATTCAACTTTTCGCTAAGAAGTTACTCGAAAATGCGGGGTGGGGATTAAAATTCATATAATTACTCACTCAATTTCTTTAGAATATCATCATATCTTTTTTGAATTTCTAATTCTGTCAAATTATATAAATATTCCCCATTTTCATCTTTGAAATAGTCTGAAATGATTTTTGTATTTTTAGTACAAATCAATAATTTTTTTAACATCTTTTTCAAAACACTAATTTTATTAAATAGAGTTTTTGTATCAATTTCATTATAGATAGTTTCTATTATCACAACTTTAGAAAGCATATCCATTTTATAAAAATCTTTTCTCATTTGAACATAAATTTTCCTTAATATCTTTATATTATCTAAATTAGATATTAACATTATCAAACTAAGATATTTATTTAATAAAACATCAATTTTATCCTCGTTTTTTATTTCATTCAATAAAAATAAAACTCGTTCAATTCTCCATTTCATTTCATAATATTTGGGAATTTTATATTTTTTATATTCTAAATATACTCCTTCTCGTTCCATTTGATAGTATCTGCCGTTATAATGCAAAAATATATCTTTTGCTTTTTTATATATTTTATTTTTCATAACATAAAATTATTCCTTTCATTAAATCAATATAAATTTATTTTATAGCTTTCCAATAACTCCCTTCTTTTATAAATTTAAATCCATTTTTCATTAAAAAATCTACTTCTTGTTTGAAATATCCTGTAGCTGTTTCAGGATTATGTGAAAGATAAAACTCTTTCCCTTGTTGAATTTGTTGTTCTAAAAATTTTCTATTAATCTCCCACATATTTTGCTCTCCTACTTTAGATACTGCTTCATTCCACCCTTTTGTTCCTAAATCAAAATATGTTGAACCCTTTATTTGGGCTTCATTTATATAAGAGATACCATCCTGACTATATTTCCCTAACATTACTGTATTACTATTTGTGTTTTTAGTTGCTTCTATTGCATACTGTTCATAACCTGAAGTTACTTCTGGTTTTTTAGTGAGAAAATCAGCAGCTTTATCTACTCCTTTTTGAATTCCTTTTCCTATAGCACTCTCTGTCACTATTTTTTCTACTGTCCCTGGTCCTCCAATAAGTTCTGCTCCCATTGTACCGCCTACTACTAATCCCATTGTTGCCCAGTTTACTGTTGTCCAAAATTTACATTTCTCTGCATACAAACCACATTCACTCTTTGGTTCTATATACCCAAAATCGCTTGTATATGATTTTCCCCCTGTTTTTTGAGTTGAAATTCCTTTATCTACAACTTTATTTTCTTCTTTATCCGTTTTAGTAAAAAATCCTGAACCAGTACTATAAAATGTACTTGACGGTTTTGTATAATCCAACTTAATTTTATCTCTTATTCCTACTTTTTTAAATAAACTGTCATATTTATCAAATTCTTCTTTTGTACTGAAGATATATACTCCATTTTCTTTCTTGCACTTATCCGAAGCTTTACAGTATTTTTCTATGTCTTTAAGTGTTTCTTTAGCATTTCTGTAGTCTTTTGAACCTCTATCGTCCATACCTCTGAAACCTGCCATAGTAGGTTTAATTGCAGGTGTATTTGGATTACAGTTGAGAAGTGTTTGTCCATTTTTACGGCACGCTCCTCTGTCATCTCCAACGTGTTCTCCAAAATCTCTACTGCTGTAGTCTTTTCCGTCCGATTTTGCTTTTATCGGGATGTCATTATCTTTGTACTTATCCTGAAAATATTGGTTTGTTGCTCTTCCCGTACTCTCAAGTCCAAGTTCTTCTGTTCCTGTCTTTTGTTGTCTTCCCTCGACTTTTCCTACAATGTGGCTTCCCTCTTCTGTTATTGTCCCTATTATTCCTGAACGTGTACCGTTTTCGTCTGCTTCTGTATTTACAAGAATTGTATGTGTGCCGTCTTTTCCTACATATGCCGTTCCTGCTAATGCCTTGCCGTCCTTACCTATCAGCTGTGGTGCATTCTTAGGGTCTGTATATATTACTTTTGCCTTGTAGCCTAAGTCCCTGTATGCGTCTTCAAGGGCTTTTCCTAAAAAACACAGTAGGGGGACGGTTCCCCCTACTACCCCCCTACCCCGCTTCTCGTTTGCTAAGCTCAAAGTATCTTTTGATTATTCAAATTTTACATTTATTCAACTTTTCGCTAAGCAGTTACTCGAAAATGCGGGGGTTTCGTTTTATTTCTCTACTTTTTCTTTTTTGTATACATCTTCTGTGTCTATTATTTCTTCATAACTTCCATCTATTATTTCTCTTTTTAAAAAATCTCTCCATTTTGACATTGCATAAGCTACTTCTTCTCTGTTTATGTAGGCTCTTTTATCATCTTCTTCACTAAAAATTACTGCAATATCAACTGTTTTATCTTCAATATGTGCTTCCCAGCCTTGTGAACCAATATCACAATAACTTATATTCTCGTCATTTAATTTTTTTAATACAAATTCTGCTAACTCATAATCTGTATCAAAAAGATATCCCGCTAAATATACTTCATTTAATATATTTTTTTTTAATACTAAATCCCAAAACTCACTATATTTAAACTCTTTGGGTATTTCATATTCTCTTCTTAAGGATTTACATACTACAATATATTCTTTTTCAAGACAATCTTCTTCATATTTATATTTAAAAATTAACTTCATATTTCTTTTCTCCATTCCATTTATGGTTTTATCGGATAAGCTGTTATTACTTCTCCTTTTTGATCTAAAACAACTCTTATCTTAACTCCTGTTGATGATTTTCCTTGCCATACATTTTCTTCTATTCTATTATTTGGATTTTTAAGTACATTATCTATTTCTACTTTTATCCTGTTTTCTGTCCAATTGTCTGGAAACATTGTTGCTTTTCCACCATTATTTGTTTTTTCTAAATACTTTCCGGGATTATTCGGGTCCGGTACTTTTATCTTCGCTTCATATGCTCCTCCCGGAAATTCCTGTATCTTCTCTTCTACTATTATTCCTCCTCTTGTCGAATGTCCTCCAATAACTTCTGTTCTCCCATTCTTTCCAATTCTTACCTCTCCTTTCGCTATATGGTCAAAATTTTTATAACTTGTTGTTATATTTTCAACTTTCTTATCAGCCTGTTGATTTAAGTTATTATTTTCAGTTTTATTTACTGTCGTTTCGCTATTTTTCTGATTACTTCCAGAACCTTTGTTTCCTGTTTCACCTGCTCTGTTATTTGCTTCCCATTCACTGTATGCTTTCCTACTATTTTCATTCATTCCTGCATATAACGAATTTACTATCGGAGCTGCTGAATTATTTATTACATTTGCTGTCGCTCCTATTACTGCTCTGTAATTCACTTCTGCATTGTAGTTCTTCCATTGCTTTTCACTTATTTTCCCCTCTTTATATAACTGTTCAGGACTTTTTCCCTCATTCTTGGACAACTTCATTACTCTGTCATAGTCTTTTTCTTCTTTTGCTTTCTGACTTGCATTATTGTACGCTCTGTCTATTCTTTCCTGTGAGTCAAATCTATAATTCCCTCTTATTCCCATTGCTTTCGCTTTCTCTGAATATTTTATCAACTCTTCATCTGTCTTGAATATTATTAACTCACTTGTATTATCTGAATTTGGATTACAATCCTTTCTATCTCCTGCTCTACACGCCAGTCTGTCTGTATAATCTTTCCTTAAATCATCTGCTGTCTTCTGCTGTTCTTTTTTACATTTCCCGTTACAGTCTTTGCTACTTAGCTCTTTTATGAACTCGTCTCTTATTCTTTTCTTCTCGTCCTGTCTTTTTTTAATAGGTCCTACTACTTCCTTATCTATTGCCTCTTTTGTTTCATTTATTACTTTCTCCTGTGCTTTTCCTCCTTTAGTTATGTCATTTGCGTTGTTTATTAAGACTTTTCCTGCTTTTCCACTTAGTCCTAAAAATTGCCCTGCTGCTCCTTTTAAGTCTCCTTTTACTATCTTGTTTCCTATTTCTTTCAGCTCTTTTTTTCCTTTTCTTATCTGTTCGGCTGTTATGTCTGATGTTATTTCACTGTCAGGGTCAAATTGGGCATAATCAAAGGAATTAGGGTCTATCTTGTCATTTTTACCTTTCAGCCTGTTTTCTATCTCTCTGTAGGCTATCTCTCCTGCTACTGTCGCTTTTAGTTGTCCTTCGTTGTTAGGTTTGGCTTTTCCTTTGTCAAATCTGTCTCTTATCCCCCATTCCCGACCTATTCCTGCTCTTACTGTATTTTCATCTGCATTTTCATTGATGTATATCTTTCCTGTTACTTTGTCATAAAAATATGGTATTTCTTTTCCCTGTTCTCTTGCTTCTTCTATTCTTTCCTTTATTTTTTCAGGCAAGTTTGGGTCGTCAGGATTAAATTTACCTCCTATTCCTAATTTATCCTGTATTTCTTTATTTTTTAAATCACCTTTTGTTATCAGTTCTATTTCAGGAGCCGTTTTTACCCTTAATATATCTTCTTTGATTTCCTCATATCTTCTTTTCTCTGCTTCGGATATATCGCTGTCATCGCTTCCGTTCAGTATAT
>CALIJH010000063.1 GCA_938017765.1 uncultured Leptotrichia sp. | reverse complement strand
GGGAGAGTCATACCGAGTTTTGTTTCAAATTCTCGACCTCCCCAGACTTTTTCAACAAAAACTTTTTTAAATTTTAATGGATACAGCATAATTAAAATTCTCCTATTTTTTATAATTTATTTATTTCCAAATCTATTTCCCTTTTCCAAACAATACAATCTTTACCGTTTTTATTACAGTCAGAACATCCATTATTAGGTCTTGGTTTTTAAGATAATATAAATCGTATTCCAGTTTTCTTTTAGCATCTTCTATACATTCTCCATAAGGATACATAACTTGTGCCCAGCCTGTAATTCCGGGTTTTATCATATGTCTTAAGTTATAATAAGGGATTTTTTCTTTGTATTCTTCAACTAAAAGCTCCCATTCAGGTCTCGGTCCTACAAAACTCATCGTACCTTTTACAATACAGAAAAGTTGAGGCAATTCGTCTATTCTTGTTTTTCTTATGAATTTTCCGAATTTTGTAACTCTATCATCATTATCCATAGTGTATTTAGGATATTTTTCCATATCATGGATTTTCATGCTTCGGAATTTGTATATTTTAAACTTTTTCATATTTTCACCTATACGAACCTGCTTAAATATCACAGGCCCGGGCGACTCAATTTTTATGATTAAAGCGGTTATAATCCATATCGGAAATGTCAATATCATAAGAATAATTGCTATAATCAGATCAAGCCCTCTTTTTATATTTCTTTGGCTTTCATTGCTCAATATATCAAATCCGTTAGATTCCAAAAGCCATTCTTCATCTATCTTGTCTACATCTATTTTTCTTTGTATATTTTCATTAAATTCATCATAGCTCAATACTTTCATTCCGTTTATTTTCAAATCAAATATTCTTTTTAAATATTTTTTAAAACTTTCACTTTTTATATCTTTGACTATTACAAGAACATCTATTTCCCTTTCCTGTATTATTTTTTCCATATCATCGTATCTACCTATTAAATATTCAGTAGCTCTACTTTTATTGTCAGAAATGTAACCGATATACTGGTAATCGGGACTGTTTATCAAATCTTTCTGAACATTATTTTTAATATGATTTGAGCCGAAAATGAGTACATTCCGTTTTTTTACATATTTTAAACATACCAGTCTTCTGAATATCAAATCAAATATAAAAATTATCGCAAAAATCAGGAATATGTCCCAATCTCTTAAAAATACGAAAATTATAACAGAAAAAATAGCATTTATCCCGAGATTTATAAATACATCCTTATATCTAAATCTTTCAGCATAAAAATCCAGCTGTCCGAATACAAATTTAACAAAAATTAGAACCAAAAATACAAAGTTTATAAGATATCTTATAGTATAATCAAATTTCTGAAATAAAAAATTGTATAATAAATAAAGTAAAACTATATAAATCAATGATATTTTTGTATTTTTCTCAATTTTCATAAATTCCTCTTTTCAAGAAATTTTTATAAAATTATTTATAGAGATTATAACACTTTTTCTCTGTTTTTACAACTTGGAGTATTATTTTCATATTTTTATATACAAACATATTATTTACAATTACACCCATTTTTCTTATCTTTATGAACTATAATCCGCAAAGAACCTTTATATAATATGAATATATAAAATTTAACAATGAAAAATTTATATAATAGCTTATAATCCCTGTTTTTATTTAATTTCTTTTTTATTTCGTTTCTAAATTATTGATAATTATATAAAATTTATATTATTCAATTCTTTGATATTTTCCAAAATGAAAAAATCTAATTTTAGAATTTTCTTAAAAATTTATCTATATTTAAAAATCTTTTTTAAAATATATTTTATTATTTTGTTTTGAATTATTACAATGAACAGCCAGAATTTAAAATTACTCTTTTTTTCATAATTTTTTTCTAATATTTATTAATCATTTTAAAATTATAAATGTAACTGGCTATTAAATATATTTTATATATTAATCTATTAAAAATATACTTTTATTTTTTCGTTTATCAAAACTTTTTTATTCAAAACTTTCTTATTTAAAAATTTTTTATTTTCAGAAATTCTTAAGTCGTATATCATAAATTTATTTACTTATCGATTGTATATGAATTAAAATCATCAAATTACAAGTTTTACAAAATTATTTAGAATATTTAGTCGATTTTTATTTCTTAATATTGCTTTTTCGTTTGAAAAGAGTTATAATATATTTAATTCATTTAGTAAATTATTTATTACAGGAGGAAACATCTATGAAAAAATTATTATTATTAGGAGCTTTAATAAGCTCAGTTGCTATGGCAGCTAACACTGTTGAACTTAGAGCAGGTGCAGACTTATCTCATAGCGGAAAATTTAAAGGAGGATTCAGTGACGGAGCAGAATTGAACAAAAAATCTACAAAAAATGGTTTTGAGCTTGCCGCTGAATACAGAACTTCCTTAACAGATGCTTGGGAATTTGGAGGAGGAATTGCCTACAAACACAACAAGTTAAATGAAGAAGGTTCTTTTGAGAAAAAAGGTATACATCAAGTTCCTTTATATTTAACTACAAGATATAATTTTAAAAACTCTTCAGAAGTAACTCCTTATGTTAAAGCTAATTTAGGATATTCTTTTAACTCGGGAAGCATAAAATGGAGAAATATTTTAGAAAGAGGAGAAGCTAAAATAAAAGGAGGACTGTATACAGGTATCGGAACAGGTATACAATATAAAAACTTCGTAGTTGATTTATCTTACAACTGGAACTCAATGAGAGTTAATAGAACTGTTAATACAGGTTTTACACGTTATGAAGATAAATTCAACCTTAACCATGGAACTCTTACTTTAGGATTAGGATATTCATTCGGATTTTAATTAAAAAGATTTCTATATTTAAACTACTAACTGCCTTTGTTTCGTACAAAGGTAGTTTTTTATTTAATAAAATGATATAATACCTTTGTTTTAATTTAAATTATTTTTTATGGAGGTATATTTTGAAACCTGAAACTTTATACTTTTCATATTTCAGTCAGATACATTTATACAGTTTTATAGTATCTGCCGTAATATGTATAATACTCTTATTTATTCCGAAACTGTATAAAAATATAAATTTACAAAAATATTCTGTCTTTTTAGGTATTTTTATTTTACTTTTTAAGCTTCTGGACTCCGTATACAGGATAGTATATCAGTACGAGCCTATCTACAATACGGTTCCTATCCATTTATGTAATTTTGCGGCTATAGCTGCCGGAATATTTTTAATTACAAGAAAAGGATTTTTCTTTAATCTGATGTATTTTCTAAGTTTCGGAGCGGCTTTTGCTTTGGTTTTACCGGGAGTAACCTACTATTATTATCCCGTGTATGTCTATATTTTTATGATTATGCACGCCCTTGAGTTTGTAGGAGTTATTTATGGATTTGTGTATTTGAAGGAAAAAATTACATTTAAAGGATTTATAGGTTCATGCGCAGTTTTATTAGGTCTGTTCTTATTTTCTTATTTTTATAATTTGAGATTTGGAACAAATGCCATGTTTTTAAACGATTATATCGCTCCAATGGTGAGTTTTATAAAACCTTTCGGTTTATATATTATCGTTTTGATTATAAGTATGTTATTTATTATGTTCTTGATGTATCTGCCTTTTTCTGAAAGATTTTCAAAAAAGAAAAGATTATAATCGAGTAATCTAAAGATTGAAATAGTACAGTATCATTTTTTCAATCGATGGAAATTTTTCAGTGGTTTAAGTGAACTGAAACGGTAAGTATTATTATTTAATTAAGACGATAAAAATTAAAAAATAATATTAAGATATATAATTTTGTGGAATATAATTTTGTTTCACGTGGAAAATGTGTTGATAAACTATGGAAATAGTGTTATAAAATAAAAGAAGTTCCCTAAACATAAGAAGTTTATAATGAAATTATGTAAAAAATATATTTATGAGTTCTTCAAAATTTAACAATAAATATGATATGAGCAGTAGAAAAAATGAACTGTTTGAGCGAAAGCGAGTTTTCATTTTTTCAATAGTGAATGAGTATTTTTTATGAGTGAAATTTTGTCAAATGAATAAATATATTTTTTATTATATTATATAATTTCTATAATGCATCTTTTTATCTTTATAAGGGAACTTCTTTTATTTTATCATTGCTATTAAAAGGGCAATATCGTTATAAGTAACACCGCTTATTCTGCTTGCCTGCCCTATTGTTTCCGGTTTCCCGTAAATAAGACCCGAAATTGCAATATTACTCAATCCCTGTATTTTTTCATAGTCTATATTTTCAGGTATTTTCATTTTTTCAAGTTTTCTGAACTTTTCTATCTGAGCTTTTTCTCTTTCGATAAAAACATTGTATTTTGCATTTATTTCTATCTGCTCTTTTACAATAGGTCGTAATTTTTCAGTTTTAATAAACTCTGACAAATTATCGTAGTTTATTTCCTTTCTTGCGAGAAATTCAAAAGCTGAAACAGGATTATTTGCACTATTTTTAAAATTACTTTCTGAATTGCCTGCTGATATACTTTCTTTCTCATTTTTTTTATTAAATTCTATTCCTATTTTCTCAAGTTTTTCATTAGTTTCTTTTGTAGGATAAATAATTACTGCCTTCAATCTTTCTATTTCTCTGTCTATTTCATTTTTGGCATTTTCCAATTCTTTTATTTTTTCAGCCTTTAAAAGTCCAATTTCTTTAGATTTATCAAGTAATCTTATAAATATGTTATCCTGCCTCAAAGTCAGTCTGTACTCGGCTCTTGACGGTAATACTCTGTACGGTTCAGGCGTTTTTTTGTTTATTATATCATCTATAAGCACTCCTATATACCCTTCACTTCTGTCAATGACTATTTCCTTTTTACCTAAAATTTTTCTTGAGGCATTTACTCCGGCTATAAATCCCTGACATGCGGCTTCCTCATAACCGCTTGTCCCGTTTATAGTTCCTGCTGTATAAAGCCCTTTTATCACTTTTGTTTCCAAAGACAGGTTCAGTTGATGTGCAGGAATAAAGTTATACTCTACTGCATACCCGTATCTTACTATTCTTGCATTTTCAAGTCCTGTAATAGTCTTAAGCATGGCTTCCTGTGCAAAGGGAGGCATTGCTGTCGTAAATCCGTTTACATATATTTCATTGGATTCTATTGTTTCCTGTTCCAAAAATATTTGATGATTGCTCTTTTCAGGAAAATTCAATATTTTTCTATCCAGCGAAGGACAGTGTCTTGGTCCTTTCGTACTCACTATCCCTGTTACAATGGGCGAATATTTCAGCATTTCCTTTCCCACTTCTATTGTTTTTTCGGTTGTGAATGTAAGCCAAGTCGGCAAAGTGGCATTATATTCTTTTTGAGTGTCGTAGGAAAAATACCTTGGTTTTTCTTCACCTTTCAGTTCTTCCATTTTAGAAAAATCAATAGTTCTTTTGTCTATTCTGGGAGGAGTCGCAGTCTGGTATCTGTCCAGTTCAAATCCATATTCGGCAAGTCTGTCGGCTAAATCATCACTTGCAGGTTCACCCTGACGTCCTGCGGAATACTTTACATCTCCCATTATATAATTTCCGTTCAGAAATGTTCCTGTACATAGAATAACCGCCTTAGCTCCATATTTTACGCCGAGTTTGTCTTTCACGCCCATTATTTTTTTATCTTTTATTATCAAATCGGTTACAATTCCCTGTATAATTTCAAGATTTGGTTCTTTTTCCACGACTTCTCTCATTTTTATTCTATACCAGTATTTATCAGCCTGTGCTCTTGTTATTCTGGAAGCCAGACCTTTGGTATGATTGAGATTTTTCAGCTGCAAATTCCAGTTGTCAATATGTCTTGCCATTTCTCCTCCGAGCATTCCCAATTCCGAAACAAGATGACTTTTTCCCGGTCCTCCTACTGATGGATTACAGGACATCATAGCTATATTATCCAGATAAATGGTAAAAAGTGCCGTTTTCAGCCCGTGTCTTGCTCCTGCAAGGGCAGCTTCCACTCCTGCATGCCCTGCTCCCACAACTATTATGTCATAATTTTTTTTCATTTTATTTTTCCTTGATTTTATTTTATATTGTTTTAAATTAAAAAATCTATTGTATAAAAATATTAAATAATTATACTCAAAATTTATTCAAAATCTTATAATAAAAAATATGAAATAAATAAATATTTT
>CALIJH010000062.1 GCA_938017765.1 uncultured Leptotrichia sp. | reverse complement strand
TTTAGAAACAAACCCAGTTTATAAATATGAGCCAGACGGTAAGAAAAAAATTAAGGTAAAAAATATGTTTATAAAAAATGGGAAGTTATTTGTACAAACTTAAAAAGAAATTTTATAACATTGACAATATTTAAGAAAAATGATATACTGATTTAGTCATACTAGCCGGGGAGTTAGCGGTGCCCTGTATCTACAACCCGCTTTAGTAGAGGTGATGTCGGACTTGCGGATAATTTCAGTATCAATGCCTTATATTGAGAATGTTGAGAAAATAGTCCTATATTGTAGAGAAGCGGCGAATCGTGTCAGGTTGGGAACGAAGCAGCACTAAGTCGATTTCTTTAGGTTTATGGGGTCGCTATTTTTGAGTTTTTGATATAAGAAACAGATAGTGGAGTTTTTTCAAAAGTCCGATGTATGACTAAATATATTTGATAAATACGTGATTAAGTATTTTGTGTAATACAGCAAATTATGACATTTTAAAGTATAACTATTTTAAATATAGACATTATATACACAATAGCAGGAAATAATTTCATTGCTATTTATTTTTTATTATGAAATAGTATTAAGGAGTGGCTATGGATATTATTCAGTGGGATAATAAATCGGAAAGAGACAGGATTGAAAAAATAAAAGATATGGATAAAGAGTTTATATTTAATACAAATAAGGAAAAGCTTTTTATTCTGTGTTCAGAAAATAAGATATACGGATATGCAATAATCAGCTCGGAAAAAGATTTGGGACAAAATGCTGAGCTAAAAAAAATATTTATAATACCTAAATTGAGAAATAACGGGTATGGGACTATACTCCTAAAATATCTTATAAACTGGCTTATAAATAATAATTTTGATACACTGACTGTGAAAAATCATAAGAAGATGAATAATTTCCTTGAAAAGCAGAGATTTATAAAAAATGAGAATGGTTATATATTAAACAATCTAACTGAAAATAAAAAACAGGAAAAGAGTATGTTTTTTGTATCAAAGTTTGCAATAGCTGTAAATATAATATTAGCATTTCTTAAAATTTTTACGGGAACTTTGTTTAAAAGTATTTCACTATTGGCAGACGGGATAAATTCACTGTCCGATTTGATTACAAATATTTTAGTAATAATAGGTTTGAAAGTAGGTTCAAACCCTGAAGATAAAGATCACCCCTATGGTCATGGAAAAATAGAATCGGTTTTCAGTGTCATAATCGGAACATTTATAATACTTACTGCTTTTAACCTTATTAAAGAAAATGTAATAAATTTATTTAACGCAGAAAACAAAATTATAACGGACATTATTCCCGTAGTGGTAACAGTGATTGCCATTATAATAAAAATTTTTCAACTGATATTTATGAAATATAAAACAAAGGATTACAGAGGTCAGCTCATAAATTCCCTGCTGAAAGACTATAAAACTGATATAGTCATATCATCTTCGGTACTTTTAGGGATTTTGCTGTCGAGAATAAATCCTATATCTGATGTTCTTGTCGGTATTGCTGTTGCTTTATATATCATAAGGGAGGGTTATAAACTTATTAAGGAAAATGCCCTTATACTTCTTGATTCTCAGAATGAAGAATTACTGGAAAATATAAAAAAAGACTTTTCAGAGTTTGAAGAAATAGAAAATGCTCATGATTTCAGGATGACTACTTCAGGAAAAGATGTGTATATCACTGCCGATGTGAGAGTAAATAAGCTTATGACGGTAGATGAAGCTCATGAAATTACTAATAAGATATCAAAATTTATAAAACATAAATATAAAAACATAAAAAGAATAATGATACATCTGGAGCCTTTATATGATGATTAATAAAAGATATGTCTGCATTTTATAAATCAAATTAAATTCTACATTGATTTTTATTTTATAATGTGTTAGTATATTTAAAATAAGAAACAAATAAATGTGAAAATGAAAGGAGAATTTAAGGTATATGGATGAATACAAAAATTTGGAAGAAGCCGAATTGGAAGAAATAAAAGTGGAAGAGACAGGTAGCGGATTTCAAAATGAACAGGATTTCTCACAGGAAGCAAAAACGGGAGGAACGGAAAACAGAACACAAGGAGAAGAGGATTTTACTGTAATGAGTGTAAGAGCAGAAAAAATATCAAAAAATAAAAGAAAATATAATAAGATAGTGTACTGTTTATTGGCGTGGTTTTTAGGATTATGGGGAGTTCATTCTTTCTATGCGGGAAAAACATTACAGGGAATTATATTTATATTAACTACAATAATAGCTTTTATATTATCTTTCATTTATATAGGTGTATTTATTATGTTTATAGAAGGAGCTATATGTATTATCCAAATTATATTAGCAGTGATGAAATCTTCCGATGAAAATGGAAATATTTCATAATTTTAGTAATCATAATTTAAAAAAAGAGTTTGCTTCACTCTTTTTTTTATTACTCAATTATGATATAATTTATTTAATAAATCAGTAAAATATAACTTTCTAATAAAAGAATGATCTCAAGGTTTTAAGTTTAAAATTCAGGGATAAAAAGTTTAATATAAATAATTAAGAACAGGAAAGAAAAGGAAGGCATACAAAATGAGTATTTTAGATGAATTAAACAGTGAACAGAGAAAAGCGGCAGAAAAAGTTGAAGGACCTATCTTAATATTGGCAGGTGCAGGAAGCGGGAAAACAAGAACTGTTACATACAGAATAGCTCATATGATAAGGGAAAAAGGAATTTCCCCTTTAAATATCCTTGCCCTGACATTTACAAATAAGGCTGCAAGAGAAATGAAAGAAAGAGCCGAAGCATTAGTTGGAGCTGATTCTCACAATCTTGTAGTTTCGACATTTCATTCTTTTGCAGTGAGATTATTGAAAACTTATTCTGAAAGGATAGGTTACGGGAGAAATTTCAACATATACGATGTAGATGACCAGAAAAGTATAATTGGAAAGATAAAAAGAGATTTAAATGCAGGAAATGATGATTTTACTCCGGGAAGAATAGCAGGAAAGATAAGTAAACTGAAAGAGCAGGGGATAGGACCTGAACAGCTTGAAAAAGAACTGGATTTGAAACTTCCTGCAAACAAATTTTTTTATGAAATATATAAACAGTACAATGAAGTCCTGAAAGCAAATAATGCAATGGATTTTTCGGATTTGCTGCTGAATGCGAGAAAGTTACTGGATGATTCATATGTTCTTGAAAGAGTACAGGATAGATATAGATATATTGTCGTAGACGAATATCAGGATACAAATGATATTCAATATGAGATAATAAGTATAATCGCTTCAAAATATAAAAATATATGTGTAGTCGGAGATGAGGACCAAAGTATATATGCTTTTAGAGGAGCGAATATAAATAACATATTGAACTTTGAAAGGGACTATCCCGATGCCTTTGTAGTAAAACTTGAGAGAAATTACAGATCTACAAAGAGAATACTCGCTGTTGCCAACGAAGTAATAAAAAATAATAAAAGCTCCAAGGGGAAAAAACTTTGGACTGACGGAGATGAAGGTGAAAAAATAAAAGTATTTAATGCTGAAAATGTCTATGATGAAGCTGAATATATAGTAGAGAATATAAAAGCCAAATCAAAGGGCGGAAAATACTATAAAGATATGACTATTTTATACAGAACTAATGCGCAGTCGAGAGTTTTGGAAGAAAAACTTTTGGCAGCGAATATTCCTTATAAAATCTATGGCGGTATGCAGTTTTTTCAAAGAAAAGAAATTAAGGATATTCTTGCATATTTGAGTTTGCTTAATAATAAAAATGATAATCATAATTTTTTAAGAATTATAAATGTTCCTAAACGTTCCATAGGAGATAAAACCCTCGAAAAAATAGCTCAACTGGCTCATGAAAAAGGACTGTCAATGTTAGATTCATTAAAATTTATAAATGAAGTGCCTGAAATTAGGTCAGGAGTAAGGGAAACTCTTACAAATTTTTATAAAATGATGCAGGAAATATATGAAAGCCTTGATGAATTGTCAGTAAAAGAAGTTTTTGATGAAGTAATGTCCAGAACAAAATATATTGACTTTATAGAGGACAATAAAGAAGACAGGGTAAAAAACATTGAAGAACTCTTAAACAGTATAACCGAAGCACAGAAACAGAATGAAGGTCTTTCACTGGGAGAATATCTGGATATGGTGTCATTAAGCACATCTACCGATGATATGGAAGACGAAGAAAATTTTGTGAAACTGATGACAGTACACAGTTCCAAAGGACTTGAGTTTGATTATGTATTTATTGCAGGAATGGAAGACGGGCTTTTTCCGTCATGTAATTTTGAAACTCCTGAAGAAGATATAGAAGAGGAAAGACGACTGTGCTATGTCGCCGTAACAAGGGCTAAAAAAGAGCTGTTTATATCTCATGTTTCCGAAAGAATGGTTTGGGGGCAAATGAATTTTATGATAAAGCCTTCCAGATTTATTTATGAAATGAAACAGGATAATCTCGAATATTTATCTGAAAAATTTTCTAAATTCACAAAAAAAATGGAAAAAAGTACGGTTATAGACAGTAAAAGAAAAACAAAAATAGAAAATTTCAATCCTTTTGCCATAAAATCCGTAAGGACGCAGGATTTGAAGCACCGACATGATTTGAAATACAAAGTCGGAGATAAAGTAACTCATATAAAATTTGGAAAAGGAAAAATAAAAAGTATGGACAGTAAGAGTATGACAGTCGATTTTGCAGTAGGAGAAAAAAAAATAGCTTTAGTATTGGTGAAAAAGATTTTGAAAGATGAATAAAAGAAATCGGAGGCAATAAATGAAAAGAAAAACTATAAAAAATGAAGTAGAAATAAGTGGAATAGGACTTCATAAAGGGCAGGAAATAAAACTTACTTTAAAGTCTAACGAAGATAACGGCGAAATAGGCAGGGGAATTATTTTTAAAAGAATTGACATTACTGATAAAGATAATGTTATAAAAGTCGATTACAGAAATCTGTTTGATCTTGAAAGAGGCACAAATATAAGAAATAAGGATGAAGTAAAAGTCCATACAATAGAACATTTTATGTCGGCTCTTTCTGTTTCAGGAATTACTGATATATTAGTAGAAATAAATGGAAATGAGCTGCCTATACTCGACGGAAGTTCCATACAGTTTATGAAAAAACTGAAAGAAGCAGGAATAAAAGAGCTTGAAAGTGAAATAGAGCCTATTGTAATAAAGGAACCTGTAATATTTAGTCAGGAAAAAGACGGGAAACATGTAATAGCTTTACCATATGATGATTTTAAAATATCCTATACTATAGATTTTAATCATAATTTTCTAAAATCACAGTATTTTGAAATAAATGTAAATCTTGAAGAATATATTGAAAAAATATCAAGATGCAGAACATTTGCTTTTGATTATGAAATAGATTTTCTGAAAAAAAACAATCTGGCACTTGGAGGAAGTCTTGAAAATGCTATAGTCATTGGGAAAGACGGACCTCTAAATCCTGAAGGACTTAGATATCCTGATGAATTTGTAAGACATAAGATACTGGATATTATAGGAGATCTTTACGTGCTTGGAAGACCGATAAAAGCACATATAATAGCTATAAAAGCGGGGCATTTTGTAAATGCAAAATTGACAGAACTTATTGCAAAGAAATATTTATAGGATACGGAAAAGATAAATAAAAAAATAGATTATTGACTTTTACAATGGATAAAGTTTATAATACGGTAAATGATAAATTATATAAATTTTTAGGAGGATAAAATATATATGGAACCAGTAATGACAATAGAAGATATCATGAAAATATTGCCGCACAGATATCCGTTTTTATTAGTAGACAGAGTAGTGGAAAAAAATGGGACAGATACATTAGTAGCAATAAAAAATGTAACTATGAATGAAGAATTTTTTAATGGGCATTTCCCCAAAAAACCTGTTATGCCGGGAGTTCTACAAGTAGAAGCAATGGCTCAGGCAGTTGGACTCTTAATGTTGGAGCCGGGGAAAATACCTCTATTTATGTCAATAGATAAATGTAAATTCAGAAAAGGAGTAGTTCCCGGAGACCAGTTAAGAATAGAAGTGGAGAAAATAAAAGTAAAAAGAAATTTTATAGTTGCCAAAGGGAGATGTACTGTAGACGGAATAGTTACATGTGAAGCTGATTTGATGTTTGCAATACAGGAATTGTAATTTAACACAATAAAATTATAGGAGAGGTATAATTATGAGTAGAAATAATATACATCCGACGGCAATAGTAGCTGAAGAAGCTAAGCTTGGAGAGAATATAACTGTGGGAGCATATTCGATTATAGGACCTGAAGTAGTAATAGGAAACGGAACAACTGTGGAATCCCATGTTGTCATAGAAGGAGAAACAACAATAGGAGAGAATAACTACATATTTTCTTTTGTTTCTATAGGGAAAGTACCTCAGGATTTAAAATTTAAAGGTGAAAAAACGAGAGTTGTAATCGGAAATAACAATAAAATAAGAGAATTTGTTACTATCCATAGAGGAACGGACGATAAATACGAAACAAGAATTGGAAACAATTGTCTAATAATGGCGTATGTACATATAGCCCATGACTGTATTATAGGGGATAACTGTGTATTAGCCAATGCAGCGACTTTTGCAGGTCATGTGGAAGTAGAAGATTATGCAGTAGTCGGCGGACTTACAGCTATACATCAGTTTACGAGAGTAGGCAGACACGCCATGATAGGAGGCTGTTCGGCAGTAACTCAAGATGTAGTTCCTTATATGCTTTCCGAGGGAAATAAAGCAAGAGCAGTATATATAAATATTGTGGGACTTCAAAGAAGAGGATTTTCAGAAGAACAGATAAAGACTTTAAGGGAAGTCTATAAAATTATTTTCAAGAAAAAACTGAAACTCGAAGAAGCATTACAGATACTTGAAAGAGATTACAGCCATTTTGATGAAGCAATGAAAGTAGTAGAATTTATAAGAAAAAGTAAAAGAGGAATTACGAGATAAATGGATAGAATTGGACTTATAGCAGGAAACGGTAAATTACCTGAAATGTTTCTAAAACAGTGTGAAAAAAATGGAATAGAATTGTTTTCCGTCTATTTATTTGACAGTGTTGAAGAATCAGTAAAAAAACATGTTAATTCGGCAAAATATAGTATAGCACAACCGGGAAAGATAATTTCTTATTTCAAGAAAAATAACATTTCCCGTCTTGTTATGCTTGGAAAAGTTGAAAAAGACCTTATTTTTTCAAATCTGAAATTTGATTTTACTGCTACAAAAATTCTACTTTCTGCAAGAAATAAAAAAGACAAGAATATATTGAAAGCAATTATAAATTATATAGAGGGTGAAGGATTGACTGTTTTACCTCAAAATTATCTTTTGGAAGATTATATGGTAAAGCCTACGGTTTATACTAAAATTTTTCCGTCAGAAAATGAGGAAAAAACTATAAAGATAGGAATAGAAGCTGCGAGAATGCTTACCGATATTGATGCGGGACAGACTGTTGTTGTAAAAAATGAGGCAGTTATTGCACTTGAGGGGTTAGAAGGAACCGACAAGGCGATATTAAGAGGGGGAGAGCTTGCAGGAAAAGACTGTATCGTTGTCAAAATGGCAAGGAAAAATCAGGATTATAGAATAGATATTCCTACTATAGGTCTTGAAACTCTAAAAAAAGTCGTTGAGATAAAAGCAAGAGGAATAATAGTTGAAGCAGAGAAAATGCTTTTTATAGACCAAAACGAAGTTATAAATTATGCAAATAAAAATAAGATTTTTATTAAGGGAATTAGCATAAAAGATTAGTAAGAATTTTTTAATAAAAAAATTAATTGAAAAACAAAGGGAAAAGTAAATGGAAAATAAAAAGAAAGTATTTGTTTCTTCGGGAGAAATGTCGGGAGACCTTCATTTATCATATATTATAGAGGAAATAAGGAAAAAAGACCCAAATATATCATTTTACGGAGTTATAGGAGATAAGTCAATAAATGCAGGTGCAAATAAAATAACACATATAAAAGATAATGATATAATGGGTTTTATCGAAGCATTAAAAAAATACGGATATTTTAAACAGAAAGCTGAGGAATATCTGAAATATATAAAAGATAATAATATAGAAACTGTCATATTTGTGGATTTTGGAGGATTTAATCTAAGATTTTTTAAATTGCTGAAAAAAAATATTCCTTCTATAAAAACAATATATTACATTCCACCCAAAATATGGGCATGGGGGAAAAATAGGATAAAGACTATTAAAGAATTTGATGATGTGATAGTCATTTTTCCTTTTGAAAAGGAATATTTTCATAAAATTGAAAAAAAATCAGGGCTATATGTAAAATATTTTGGCAATCCTTTAGTTGATAAATATGAGTTTTCCGAAAAATTGGGAAATAAAATAATGTTATTACCGGGAAGCAGAAAACAGGAAATAGAAAAATACATACCCATAGTAATAGAATTAGTTAAAAGCAGAGAAATGAGAAATGAAAAATTTATAATGAAATTTCCTGATAAATCTCATTTAGAATATGCAGAAAATATAAGTAAAAAATATGACATAGATTTAAACGAAATAGATAATCTTGAAATTACTCTTGATACAATACAGAATTTAAGAAATGATTGCAAATATGCTATTGCCACATCCGGAACTGTTACTTTTGAATTGTCGCTGACAGGGCTTCCTGTAATAACAGTCTATAAGGCTTCGGCGATAAATGCATTTATTGCAAGAAAGATAGTAAAAGTAAAATTTGTTACGCTGACAAATTTGAATGCCGACAGGGAAATATTTCCTGAACTGCTACAGGAAGATTTTAATATTAAAAATTTAATGAAACAGTGCGAAATAATAGAAAATAAGAAAGAAGATATAGTAAGTGAGTTGAAGAAAGAAAGGGAAAAGCTTGGAGAAAAAGGAGTTTTAAGTAAAATTGCTGATTATATGATAGAAAAGATTAATGGTCAAAACGGCATAAAAAACTAAAACTGAAAAAGGAAAATAATATATGGAAAAAAAACGGGAAGAATTATTAAACAGTTCGATTTTCGGATTGTTTATAAAATATTTTATACCCACATTTATAGGTTCGATAGTAGTTGTACTTTATAACATTGTAGACAGATTTTTTGTCGGGAAAATAAGCGAAAAAGCTTTGGCAGGAGCAGGGGTTTCCTTTTACATAGTTATGATTCTTATAGCTTTTTCAATGCTTATAGGAGTAGGAGCAGGAACAATCATTTCCATAAGGTTAGGGCGAGGAAATGAAGATGAGGCTGAAAAAATATTAGGTAATGCAATAACTGTTTTTGCAGTGTTGGGACTTACTCTTTTTGTCATACTGAAAATAAATCTCGATAATATACTGATATATTCAGGGGCAAACAGTGAAACACTGCCTTATGCACGAACTTATCTGGAAATAATATTATATGCAATATTTCCTCTGTTTTTTTCTTACGGGCTTACAAATATATTGAATGCGGCAGGAACACCGAGAATAGCTATGTTTTCAATGATATTGGGAGCTGTTACGAATATTATTCTTGATTATGTTGCAGTAATGATAATGAAGACGGGAATAGAGGGGACGGCTTATGCTACTTTGATAGGTAATGTACTTTCCGCTATATTTGTAATGTATTTTTTAACGGTCGGAAAACTGCCTTTTAAAATAAATCTTTTTGGATATAAACTTGAAGATACGAGTTCCATAAGATTAAGATTTAGAAATTTAAAATTATCCATTGATATAGTGAGAGATATAATTGTAATAGGACTATCTCCATTTATGCTCCAGCTGGCAAGTTCGGGAGTAGGACTTATAACAAATAAAATAGTTGAAACAAATGGAGGAACATACGGAGTTGCAGTTATGACGATTATAAATTCATATCTTCCTTTGATGACAATGACAGTATATTCAGCAGCACAGGCGATACAACCTATAATAGGGTTTAATTATGGAGCAGAAGACTACAGAAGAGTAAGAAAATCACTTTTAACTGCTGTTTTTTCAGGAATTTTCCTGTCTTTTATGTTTTGGATTACAGTAATGTTGTTTCCAAAAAATCTTATACTTTTTTTTAATGAAAAGAGTACAAGTGAAGGACTGAAAGAAGGAATAAAAGCTCTGAGAATTTATTTTTCCCTTATAATTCCTGCTTCTTTAGGAATAATACTGCCTAATTATTTTCAGGCTACAGGTAGACCGAGATATTCGGTCATATTAAATTTATTGAGACAAGTTGTAATATTTTTAATAGTAGTTATAATTTTTTCACATATATGGCAGCTAAATGGGGTATGGTATGCCCAGCCTTTTACCGACCTGATGTTTGCCTTAGTTTTGATAATATTCTTATTTAGAGAACTTAAAAAACTAAAAATAAAAGAAAAAGAAATAAATAACAGAAACAACGGGACGATTATCGGAAAGGATGATTAAAAAATGAATACGGTTATATTAGCTGTAACTGCTTATTTTTTAGGGAGTATCCCCAATGCTTTATGGATAGGGAAAGTATTTAAGGGGATAGATATAAGGGAGCATGGAAGTAAAAATACAGGTTCAACAAATGCCGCAAGAGTTTTAGGTACAAAACTGGGAATACTTACGTTGATACTGGATATAGGAAAAGGTGCATTACCGACTGCTTTGGCAATACTGACAAATGCAAATCTAATTGAACAGATTACAGGTATTATCGGGTCAGATGCTATATTTATAGGAATATTTGCAATTATAGGACACAGTTTTTCAATATTTATGAAATTCAGGGGAGGAAAAGCTGTTGCAACGACGGTGGGTGTATTTACAGTCCTTGTACCGATTGCAATATTATTTGCAGCAATCGTATTTTTCACAGTATTCGGAATTTCAAAATATGTATCTCTTTCTTCGATAATAGCCGCTGCTTCGTTACCGATATTGATATTTGTATTATATAAGAACATACCACTTACAATTTTTGGGATAATAATAGCTGCACTAATAATACTAAAGCATAAAAGTAATATAGAAAGACTCAAAAACGGTACGGAAACGAAATTTACCATGAAGAAAAAATAAATATATTTTTAAAGAAAGTTGGTGGATTATGAAAAATATATTGGTAATAGGAGGAGGAAGTTGGGGAACATGTCTTTCCAAACTTCTCGTTGAAAACAAAAATAAAGTATATTTATGGGAACATAGTGAAGAAATAAGAACAACCATGAGAGAAACTCATGAAAACGCTGTGTATCTTCCCGGAATAAAATTACCTGAGGAATTGATTTTAATTGACGATTATTGTGAAATTTTATCAAATGAAACAGAATTTGGAAAGATAGACATTCTTTTATTAGCCACTCCTACACAATTTTTAAGACCGATTTTAAAAAGATTGAAAAATTGTCTGAATTATAATATAATAATAGTGAATGTAGCAAAAGGAATCGAAGTTTCAACTAATAAAAGAATATCGGAAGTTGTAGATGAAGAGCTGAAAGGTAAAGATTATAGTTACGTATTACTCGCAGGACCGACTCATGCTGAAGAAGTATCAAGAAAATTGCCTTCGGCAATATTATCAGTATCAAAAGATGAGCGAGCTGCGATAGAAGTACAAAATGTTTTCAGTTCATCATATTTTAGAGTATATACAGGAACAGATTTAACAGGAGCCGAACTTGGAGGAGCATTAAAAAACTGTCTTGCTATTGCAGCGGGAATAGCGGACGGTATGGGATACGGCGATAACAGCAAAGCAGCTCTTATAACAAGAGGATTAAACGAGATACTCGAATTTGGGAAATATTATAATGTGGATTCCAAAACATTTATGGGTCTTTCGGGACTTGGTGATATTATTGTTACTTGTACAAGTAAACATAGTAGAAACAGATTTGTAGGTGAAGAGTTGGGTAAAGGTAAAAAGATAGAAGATATAGTGTCAAATATGAAAATGGTTTCAGAGGGAGCAGCAACTATAAAAGCGATTTATTCGATAATAAAAGAAAAAAATATAAAATCTCCTATTTTTACGGCACTTTATGAAGTAATCTATCAGGGAAAACCTGTTACTGAACTGGCTTCGACTTTTATGAGCAGAGATCTCAGATCTGAATTTATTTAATTACGCTATTATAACATTAGAGAATACTAACGGAGATGGTAATGGAAGAAAACAATTTAAATTTAATTTCTTTATACTTAAGTGATATTCAGAAATTTAACTTGTTGTCTAAAGAAGAAGAATATGAACTTTTAAGAAAGATTAGAGAGGAAAATGACGAACAGGCAAGACAACTGCTAATATTATCAAATTTAAGACTTGTCATAAGTACCGCAAAAAAGTCTCTTGGCAATGGGTTGCCTCTTATTGATTTGATAAGTGAAGGAAATATCGGACTAATCAAGGCGATAAATAAATTTGATTATGAAAAAGGACACCGTTTCAGCACTTATGCAGTCTGGTGGATAAAACAGTCCATAAAAAAGGCGATTATAAATACCGGAAGAGATATAAGAATACCGTCCTATAAATACGAACAGTTATCCAAAGTAAACAGGGTTATAATGGAATATGCCGCAAAGTACGGAGAATCCCCTCCTACTGATTATATCGCCAAAAAGGTGGATTTAAAAGAAAGTAAAGTAATACTTCTTTTAAATGAATTTCAGGATGTAATATCTCTGAACGAAACGATAGGAGATAATATATATCTTGAAGATATTGTTGGGAATACTGATGATGTAGAGGAAAAAATAATAAAAGAAGATCAGCTGACTGAAATGAGAGAATTACTTGAAAATATCCTGACTGACAGAGAAAGAGAAATCCTTGAAATGAGATACGGTCTCTATAACAATAAAATCCATACATTAAAAGAAATAGGAGCAGCATTGAACATTACAAGAGAAAGAGTAAGACAGATTGAAAAAAAAGCCATAACAAAACTTAAGAATCATTTTAAAGAATATAAGGAAATATTTTAAGAATATAATAGAATAGGAGAAAAAAATGTTAAATGTTAAAGTTGACAGGAAAGAGCTTTTAAGAGCCATACAGGTAGTCGAGAATGCAGTAACTGAAAATAAAATAAGGGAAGTTCTTTCAGGAATATATATAGAAGCAGTGGAAAACAAAATTATTTTAAAAGGGACTGATTTGGAGTTATCCATAAATACTGAAATTTCAGGAGAAATTACTTCGGAAGGAAAAATTGTAATAAAGCATAAATTAATAGAAGAATTTTTAAAACAAATTTTAGATGAAAAAATAGAATTAATAGAAGAACAAGGGAAATTGGTTATAAAAACTGACAGTACAAATACTGAATTTTCATTATACGATGCGGAAAATTTTCCTGCTCAGACAAAAATAGAATTAGGAGTAGAATATACATTTAATAAAAATAAATTATTAAGTTATATAGAAAATGTAAAAATATCCGCTTCGACAGACCCTGAAAATTTGGCAGTCAACTGTATAAGATTTGAAATTGAAGAAAATAAATTAAAACTTGTCTCTTCTGATACATATAGATTGACATATATTGAGGAAGAACTTGATGAAAATGAAAAAAACAAAGAAGGATTAAGTGTAAGTATACCTTTGAAAACGATAGACGGATTGATAAAAATAATGAGACTTATAGATGAGGAAAATATAATTTTTAAATCCGACGGTACAAAAGTATTCTTTAAATTTTCCAATGTAGAGATACTCACAAGAGTTATTGAATTACAATTTCCTGATTACAAATCAATATTGAAGAATGCACAACATGATAAAAAGGTATTGTTAAATACAAAAGATTTCCTATCAGTTTTAAAAAGAACTCTTATCTTTGTCAGAGATAATAAAGATGCAAAAAATGGCGGAATTTTCAATTTTGAGAATAATAAGCTGATACTGACAGGGATAAATGAAAATGCCAAAATAAAAGAGGAGTTGGCAACGATACAGGAAGGAGAAAATCTGAAAATCTCATTGAATGTAAAATTCTTAGTGGACTATATTTCAATCCTGGACGGAAAAGTAACGGAACTTAAATTAATGAACTCCAAAAGTTCGGTACTCGTAAAAGATGAAGAAAGCGATAAATCCCTTTATTTTACAATGCCTCTGGCGTTAAGAGAAGGATAAAATTTAAAATTTGAAGATAACATTTTGAAAGTAATATGAAATAATATAATAAAAAAGTAAAAAACTCGAATAAGTATCTAATATTTATCGAGTTTTTTACTATCCAAAGTTTTTTTATTGTGTTCTAAAAATTTAATTATCCTAATTATGAGAACTAACTGAATGGATTAATTGCCCATCTGAAAGTTCTGCTATAAAAGTCACTATCCAAACTTGAGATTGTAACTCTTCTACTTCCGGAAGAAGCGTGAATAAACTGTCTACCACCCATGTATATACCTACATGTGATATACGACCTTTTCCGGTAGTTTCAAAAAATACCAAATCACCTTTTTTCATATTCATTGATGAAATTTTTGGTCTGAATGTTGCCTGCTCACTGGAAACTCTTGGTAAGTTTAAATCAGCTGCTTTTCTAAATACATATCCGACAAAACCTGAACAATCAAAACTATTAGGTCCGGTAGCTCCCCAAACATAAGGTGAACCAAGTTTATTAGAAGCAAATTCGATAATTTGGTCTCTAACGCCTGATTTAACGCTGTGAGAACTTCTTCCTGACTTACTGCTATTGTCTTTAACATTCAAAGACATAGAATCGTTCTTGTAATAGTTTCCGATGATTTTTGTTAATTCATCTGAAGGGTTTTTCGGACTCGCAAAAACCGATGCAGATAACAACAGAGCACCAGCCAGTATTACTATTCTTTTCATGTAACCTCCAATCTACCATAGAACTTTGGTGATACTATTTTACTACATAAATCTTTGAAAATGATTAGAGTTAAATTTAAAAAAAATAATTGTAGATACAACAGAATGTAATAAAAAGGGAAATGTTGAATTATTAAGGATAATATGATATTATATACAAAATATGAAAAAA
>CALIJH010000061.1 GCA_938017765.1 uncultured Leptotrichia sp. | reverse complement strand
CTCATCATCATCTTCTACTATTGGATAAATCTCATCTTCTAACATTTCAGAAAAATTATATTTTTCTAATAAATCTTCTTTGGTTAAAGGGAATAAAGCATCATAAGCTTCTTTTATTTGTTCAGTAGTTATATAAAAAACTCCAAATTCTGAATCACAATCTATGGCATTTTCTACTAACATCGGAACAACATATCCAAGTGGTCCTTCAATTTCACATATATCTCCACCAAGTAAGTATTGAATTGCTTGCCAAGATTTATCTATATCTAAAGTTTCAACACTTTCAATATCATCAAAATCTTTTCTGAATATTCTCTTTATATTTTCTTCAAATATTTTCTTGACTTTAACAATCATAGGTTCCATACTGTCCTCCACTTCCGTTAAACTCAAATTTTATAAATTAGACACCCAGTTTTATATTTTTCCTCAAATCCGTAGGTGTTATATTTTTTAATTTAAAAAAATTATTATTAAATGTTTTAACGGTATTATATCCTAATTCAAAAGAAATATCAATTATGCTTTTATCGGTTGTTAGTAATAATTCACAAGCTTTATCAATTCTTAAAGAATTTAAAAAATCAATAAATCTTTTGCCGGAATATGACATTAAAATCTTATTCAGTTTTGTATCAGTAATACCGAATTTTTCTGTCAACTTATTAATTGTCAATTCCTGAGTATAATTTTCAGAAATATAATCTATTATACTATAGACAAGTTTCTGCTCTTTTTCATTTAATATTTGATATATATTTTTATAGTATTCCCTATATGTATTGGGGTTCATATGCAGATGTTTATTACATAGTTTCGTTATATGAGCTCCGTCTACAAAACCGACTGAATGAGCTATTTCCTCAATGTTTAAATCAGTATACACAAGTAAATTCAAAGCTTTGGAAATTCTCATATGTCTTATCAATTCATTAAATGTATATCCTGTTACTTCTTCCACGTATTTTGTTATGGAAGACTCACTCATAAAAAATATTACAGATAGCTTATTCAATGTCAATTTTTCATTTAAATGAGCATAAATATATTTTATAATATTATTTTCAATTATTTCTTTTTTTTTTGGCAAATTATCTTTTTCAGAAATAATTTTTTTAGCAATAATTATTAATAATTCTGTAAGTTTGTTTATTATATATATTTTATTTAAATCGAAGTCATTTTCTTCATTCGACTTTTTCTTATCCGTAAGAATATCAAATTCCGAAAATGACTCCACTTCTATTTCATTTTTTATTTCAGAAAAAATATTTTCTATTTTTTTTGCTTCTTCCTGACTAAAATAAATAGCGGGAATTTCTTTCATAAGTGAAAAAATATGAACTTTGTTTTTTTTATACTTATTTAATATATTTAATATAAGACTGCTGAAAACTGAATTATATGATATTTCCATTACTTCCATAGGTTCCGCTACATCAGTTATTTCAGCTATTTCCCATGGAAATATTGCCAGCAGGACATTCGAAGTAATATCATATTCTTTATCATAAATTTTTATTTTTCCTGTACCTTTAGTGAAAAATAACAATCTTGATTCACTATTCATATTCGGTTTTATAGGAGTCTCAATATATTTAATATCAAACGAATACAGTTTATAATGTTTATAATCCGTCTGGAATTGTAAATTCAATTCTCTACCCATGAAATTCCTCACTAATTTTTTATATTCTATTATCTTATAGTCGTTATTATCTTATAATCATCATTGCAGCTGTAAGTATTATAATATCCATTACAAATATTATAGCAATTAGTTTTCCTACAAATTTTATCCATGTTGTATACTGCACTCTTGCTGTAGCAAGTCCACCCATTACAACTCCTGATGTAGGTGTTATAAGGTTTATAATTCCGGAAGCCGCACTGAATATCAATACCATAACTTCAGGACTATATTTTAAAGCCGCTGTCAGAGGTCCTAAAACAGGGAATGCAACTGAAGCCAGTCCTGATGTTGAAGGAATTAAGAATGACAATACAAGGAATAACAAATAAGAAGCCGGTGCAAATACAACTGGAGAAAGTCCGTTTAATGCTTTTGAAGCAGAATCAAGAATAAATGTATCAAATTTAGTAGCTGCCATTAGTACAGAAGCGCCTCTTGCAACTGCTATTATTAATACAACGCTTAATATATCTTTTACTCCGTCCATAAACGAATCTATAATTTCAGTTTCCTTAAATCCGTTAACTACTCCTATTAAAATACCTGATAACATAAACCACATAGCAAGTTCAGCAAAATACCATTCTCCTAAAGATGTCCCTGTCAGATAACTTGTCCAACCTTTAAAGAAAGTAATTCCGAAACTTTCCCATGGAATCAATGAAATAACCATTATAATAAATGTTATAGAAAATATAGTCAATGTAATTCTTGTTTTTCCGGTAAATTCTATATTATCAAAATTTGCATGTCCAAAGTGTTCCTGCATATCATTCTGTTCCTGTAATGATAATATTGTGGAACCTTTTTCCTCTTTTACTTTTTTAGCATATTTTAAAACATATAAAATTGCAACTATCAATGCCGAGATCCATAAAATTGTACCTAACATTATTACAGTCCCTGTATTATACTGTATCCCTTTTTCTTTCAATCCGTCAAGAGCAATACCTATTGCAAACGGATTTACTGTTGAACCAAGAACTCCTACTCCTGCACCAAGCATTATAGTAGCAACTCCGACAGTAGTATCAAATCCTGCTGCAACCATTGTAGAACATATCAATACATAAAATGCAACTGTTTCCTCAGCCATTCCGTATGTTGTTCCACCAATTGAAAATAATATCATCAGCACAACAATCAGAACCGTTTCTTTTCCTTTAAGTTTTTTTACAAGTGCACCTACACCGGCATCCAATGCCCCGGTTTTAGTAACAACTCCTAAAAATCCTCCAAGTAACAATATAAATATACATACATCTATCGCTTCTTTAAATCCGTTGAATGGAGCCATTACTACTGTAGAGAGTTTAGCGTCATCAACTTGTGGAAAAAACCATGTCAAGATTGCCAAAGCTATTATTATAAGAAATAATATTGAAAAAGCTGACAGCTGTATACCTTTTTTCTTTGCCATATCATTCTCCTACTTTCCTTTTAATATATTTTAATATAATTTTTATCCCATAAATGGGATTATGAGGGCATTAATATGCCCTCTCAAAATTTAATACTAATATTTAATAACTGTTCCTGTATTTCCTGCCAATGCTGATCCGGCATTCTGCAATGAAGTAATTATAGCCTGTCCTTTTGGATTATTTACTACATATTCCATACAAGCTTCTATTTTCGGTAGCATACTTCCTTTAGCAAAATGACCTTCGCTTATATATTTTTTCACTTCTTCGATATTTAAAACATCCAGTTCTTTCTGGTCAGGTTTATTGTAATTGATATAAACTTTATCAACAGCGGTTAATATAACAAGCATATCAGCTTTCAAATCGGCTGCGAGTTTGGAACTCGATTTGTCTTTATCTATAACAGCATCTACTCCTTTGTAACGTCCGTTTTCTTCTACAACAGGAATTCCGCCTCCACCAACTGTAATTACAATAGTTCCTTTATCTACAAGTGTTTCTACTTCTTCTATTTCAACTATTTTTTTAGGTAACGGTGAAGGAACCACTCTTCTATATCCTCTACCTGCATCTTCTACAAACGTAAAGCCTTTTTCAGCAGCGATTTTATCTGCTTCTTCTTTACTGTAAAACATACCTATAGGTTTTGTAGGATTAGTAAAAGCAGGATCTTTTTCGTCAACCACTACTTGAGTTACTAATGTTACAACACCTTTTTTAATATTTTGTGCCTGTAATTCTTCTCTTATAGCTTGTTGAAGATGATACCCTATATATCCTTGACTCATTGCACCGCATTCAGCAAAAGGCATATAAGGAGTTTTAACTTCTCCGTTAGCAGCATAATCCATTGCTAAATTTATCATTCCCACTTGAGGACCGTTTCCATGACCAACTATGACTTCATATCCCTCTTTAGTCATTTCAACAATTGATTTTGCAGTATTTTTTACAAGTTTCAACTGCTCTTCAGGAGTATTTCCTAAAGCATTTCCTCCAAGTGCGACTACTATTCTCTTAGCCATTCTTTATTTTAATGTAGCATACATTACTGCTTTGATTGTATGCATTCTGTTTTCAGCTTGGTCGAATACTTTTGATTGAGGGCTTTCAAAAACTTCGTCTGTTACTTCCATTTCAGGCAATCCAAATTTATCGTTTATTTCTGCTCCTATTGTTGTTTTCAAATCATGGAATGAAGGTAAGCAATGTAAGAATATTGCTGTATCTTTCGCATAACTCATAGCCTGTTTATTTACTTGGAATTTTTTCAGTTCTTTAATTCTTTTTTCCCAAATTTCATCAGGTTCTCCCATTGATACCCATATGTCAGTATAAATAACGTCAGCATCTGTACATGCTTCTTTTACATCTTCAGTAAATCTTATTTTGCTTCCACTTTTTTTAGCGATAGCCTCTGCCTGAGCCACTAATTCAGGATCCGGTTTTAAGTCAGCAGGTCCGCAGGCAGTAAAGTTCAGTCCCATTTTAGCACATGCTACCAATAGAGAGTTTCCTAAATTGTTTCTTGTATCTCCCATGTACACAAAGTTAATTCCTTTTAAATATCCAAAATTTTCTTCGATTGTCAATAAATCCGCCAACATTTGAGTTGGGTGAAATTCATTTGTCAATCCGTTCCATACAGGTACTCCCGCATTATCAGCTAATTCCTGAACTATTTTTTGGTCAAATCCTCTGTATTCTATTCCGTCATACATTCTTCCCAAAACACGGGCAGTATCTTCGATACTTTCTTTTTTACCCATTTGTGAACTTCCAGGATCAAGGTAAGTAACTCCCATTCCTAAGTCCATTCCTGCAACTTCGAATGAACATCTTGTACGTGTAGAAGTTTTTTCAAATAAAAGAACTATGTTTTTCCCTTCTAAATATCTGTGAGGTGTTCCTGTTAATTTTAATTCTTTAAATTTCTTTGATAAATCTAACAGATATCTGATATCTGAACTACAAAAGTCTAATAATTTTAAAAAATGTCTTCCACTTAAATTTTTTGGCATTTAAAACCATCCTCTCTTATTATAAAATTTATATTTTCAACTAATCAACCGGCTATATTTATAGTCGGTCAATTAGTTTCGGTATATATTATAATATATAATATATACCATATTTCTTATTTTTTTTCTACGATTTTTTATTTCTTATTTTTTCTATTATATTTAATTATTTTAGTCTTCTCTTTCCAGAGGCATACTCATACATCTTGGTCCTCCACGACCTCTTGATAATTCGGCACTTGGCATTTCAAGAACTTTTAGTCCTGCTCTTTTCAGAAGTTCATTTGTAACATCATTTCTTTCATAAACTATAATAACTCCCGGAGCTATACACAATGTATTTGAACCGTCGTTCCATTGTTCTCTTTCAGCAGCAATTCTGTCTTCTCCACCGCATTTTATCAATTTGACATCAGGTACACCAAGATATTTTTCAAGTATCGCTTTCAATGTATCTGTCAATAATTTGATTTTTATTTTATCTCCGTCTTTAGTCAATTCATAAACTTCCAACGGTCCCATTATATTTGGGTGAATAGTAAATTTGTCATAATCAATTTGAGTAAACACTGTATCCAAGTGCATAAATGCTCTTGTTGAAGGTATTCTAAATGCAAGTACAGTTTCTATTGTACTGTCAGCTGAAGCAAAAACATTTTTTGCTATTTTATCTATTGCAGCAGATTCAGTACGTTGAGAAATTCCTATTGCAAGAACTTTATCATTTAAGTTGAGTATGTCCCCACCTTCGATGTGAAACTGATTATCTCTTTCATAGAAATAAGGAACTTTTCCTTTATAGTCATTATGATGTTTGAAAATATAGTCAGAATATATTGTTTCTCTGTTTCTTGTTACAGAATACATTCTATTAAGACTTACTCCTTTTCCTATTGAAGCAAATGGATCTCTTGTAAAATATAGATTAGGCATAGGATCTAAGATTAATTCACTGTCATCATTTAATTTAGAATTCAATGAATCCGAATTTAATTCCAATTCTCCATATTTAACCCCTTCCATTGTTTTCAATATTAATTCTTTGTTATCTTTGTAAGAATTAAAAAGTTTCAATAAAGCTTCTCTGTATTCAGGTACAAGTACACCCCCTTCAGTTATAAACTGTTCCAGAAACTTTTGTTTCAAGTCAGGACATTGACTTATTGTTTCAGCAGCTAAATCTTCAAGATATACAACTTCCACTCCATTATCTCTCAAAATTTGTGCAAAAGCGTCATGTTCCTGCTGTGCAACTTTTAGAAAAGGAATATCATCAAATAATAATCTTTCCAATGTGTCCGGAGTCAAATTGAGTAATTCTCTTCCGGGTCTGTGTAATAAAACTTTTTTTAACGGTTTTATTTCACTTTTAACATTAATTGCCATCTCTAACTTACCTCCTCGTAAGAAAAATTTAAATTTTTTGAAAAATAAATTTTTATCTTT
>CALIJH010000060.1 GCA_938017765.1 uncultured Leptotrichia sp. | reverse complement strand
GATTAACTGTCGCTCCGCCTTTTGCATATACTGCTACCCCTTTGTCTGTACTTGCTGTGTCGTCTACATTAATTTTAATGCTTCCTGTTGTCAATGCGTTTGTCTGTGATACACTACCGCCATTACTGAAAATTCCGTATGCTCCATTTTTAACATTAATTTCAGCATTTTCAGTACCTCCTTTAAAGCTTACGGTACCATTTGTACCTGAACCGAGATTGTAAATGGCGATACCTTTTTTCCCATTTACTTCCACTTTACCTTTAGTAAAAGTAAACGCTCCCTTATTAAATATTCCACTGGCTTCCTGACCTTCAAGAGTAATAGCACCTTCATTGCTACCTGAGTTTCCGGTATCTACAGCTATTCCAATACCTTTTTTACCCTTAATTTCCAGTGTTCCTTTGTTTGCTGCTGTAGCTCCTGATGACGGACTTCCGGAATTAAAATTACCCGCTGTCATACCGTAAAATTCTTCCATATTTGCTGTCATTTTCTTGCCTGTATTAAATGTTACAGTCCCGGTTTTTCCGGCTTGTAGGAATGTATTTTTTACTCCTGCAGATACTAAGTCAAAATCTTTATCAACTTTCACTTCATATGCATCACTTCTAATTAAAGCACTTTCTGTAGCAGTAGATGTGAAGTTAAAAGTATTTCCTATTTTTGTACCATCTAAAGTGATTGCTCCCGTATTATATCCAAAATCACTCGCTCTTAAAAATCCTACATTCTTCTTACCGCCAATTGATATTTGCAAGTTTGAAAAGTTTGATATAGGGTCGCCTGTTGTTTTTCCATGTGAAATAGAAAATCCGATATTTTCTTCTCCGTTTAATTCGATAACTTGACCGCCGGAATAAACATTTCCTCCAAAATCATAGTAAGTAGATAATGCATCGTATTTCTTTTGTCTGTAAGCATAATTTTGCTTTCCTTCAACAATTATTTTACCTAATTTAACTTCCGAATTTGGCCCTTTTCCACCGGAAACATAGTAATAACCGTAATCAATTGCGATACTTTTAGTTGTCCCGTTTGCTATTTTAATAGTTCCGTCATTTAATGTTTTAGGAGTTTTAATAAAATAATAATTACTACCGAAATATTCTGTATCTATCATTATTCCGATAAGATTTGTCCCTGCTAATGTCATTGTTCCTGTATTTCTAAAGATGGAAGTAGCCTGTCCTGTATTAAAGTTACTGCCTCCTCCCCCATCATTTGCCAACAACTGATGTTCTACACCGACAGCATTTGTACCACTAAGAGTTACATCAGCAGAAAGTGTGAATGTTCTATCTACTCCCGCTCTTCCATATTCATAAGGATTTATACTTAAAAATATAGGGAAGTTTGATGACCTTGTCGAAGTAAATTTATATTGCCCTGCTAAATTAACGTCTGTATCATCAACATGACTGAAAAAAGCTGCAAGTACAAATCCACCATAATTTCCCGGTCCTATTGAAGATCCGTCATTTGTAGTTATAGTTCCTCCTGCCATTACAGTTCCGCTATCACTTGATGTAATATCTACTAAACCTGATGTTGAATAGCTACTATAGTTTTCTATTATTACATCACTACCTCCACCACCATGTTGCGGACGTATTCTGGCACCTGTAGGCTGTCCAAAACCTGTACCGTTGAACGTTATACTTACAGGGTCAATCAATGTTATGCCCGGCATAGCAGGTGTAGCAGGTTCAGCAGGCGGAGTAACTAATTTAGGTTCAAATGCAGGCAATATTATTGTCGGTGCACTTGGCGTACTCGCAGGTGAGTTCTTGTTTACATTTCTCGGTGTTATACCTGCACTTA
>CALIJH010000059.1 GCA_938017765.1 uncultured Leptotrichia sp. | reverse complement strand
TAGTAGGAATGAGTGGCGGCATAGACAGTTCTGTCGCTGCTCTTTTATTGAAAAACGAGGGATATGAAGTAATCGGAGTAACATTGAAACATCTGCCTGATGAACTGTCTGAAAGTCCGGGCAAAACATGCTGCTCACTGGATGACATATCTGATGCGAAGATGACATGTTACACTTTGGGGATACCTCATTATACGATAAATGTGGTGGAAGAATTTCAGAGGGAAGTTATGGATTATTTTATACAAATGTACAATCAGGGGAAAACTCCTTCTCCTTGTATTATTTGTGATGAAAAGGTAAAAATAAAAAAAATAGTCGATTTTGCTGACAAAATGGGAATAAAATACATAGCAACGGGACATTATTCCAAAAAAAGTATGAATAATCTTCTTTTATGGGATGAAAACAATCCCAAAGACCAGTCATATATGTTATATCGTCTTGACAAATCAGTTGTGGAAAGATTTCTTTTTCCTTTGTCCGAATATGAAAAACCTGTAGTCAGAAAAATAGCCAAGGAAAACGGTATCCATACTCATGCAAAACCTGACAGTCAAGGAATATGCTTTGCTCCTGACGGATATATTTCTTTTTTGAAAAAAATGCTTGGAAATTCAGCAAAAAAAGGTAATTTTGTAAATAAAAAAGGAGAAATAATAGGAGAACATATAGGTTATCAGTTTTATACTGTAGGACAAAGACGAGGATTAGGACTCAATCTTGGACGCCCTTTTTTCATTTCGGAAATAAGACCTGATACAAATGAGATTGTAATAGGAGATTTTGAGGAATTATTGACAGATAAAATAGAAATAATAAACTATAAATTTCATTATAAAATAGATACACTGATTGGAAAAGAACTGATTGCAAGACCGAGATTTTCTTCAAAGGGTCTAAAAGGGAAACTTATATCGGATATTAAAAATATTGATGAAAAAAGTAGAAAACTATCAGAAATAAAAGATAAAACTGAAAATCAGAAAAAGAGAATATATTTCAAGTTTGAAAAGAAAAATGCCGAAAATAGTGAAGGACAGCACATAGTATTTTATTTGAATGATGAGCTTGTAGGTGGCGGAGAAATTAAGAAAATATAAATTTAAATATTTATAAAAAAAATAAATCCTATATTTATAATTAATTTTACTAATGATTTATAAAATGATAAAATAATAGAAAATATTATATTATGGAGGAAACAATGAAAAGTGAATTTATGAAATACGCATATTTCGATAATAAAATAGTCGAATTTGAAAAAGCAACAGTAAGTATTGCTACACACAGCTTACAATATGGAACGACATGTTTTGGAGGAATAAGAGGATATTACAGAAATGGGAAAGTAAGTGTATTCAGACTGAAAGACCACTATACAAGATTAATGAATGCATCAAAAATGCTCGGATTTGAATTTTATATTTCATGGGAAAAATTTAGAGAAATAGTTGCAGAATTAATTGAAAAAAATGATATAAAAGAAGATTTTTATATGAGACCGTTTGTATTTTGCAGTCAACCAAGAATATCACCTAAAAAAGCGGGATTAAATTTTGAACTTGCCATATATATAATGCCTATGGCAGACTATATAAGTACTGATAATGGAGGTATCAGGTTTATGAGTTCTACATACAGAAAATACAGTGATGCAGCAATACCTACAAAAGCAAAGGCAGGAGGTTCTTATATAAATTCTTTTCTTGCGACAAGTGATGCCCAGAGAAACGGTTATGACGAAGCACTTATGTTTGATCATTCAGGAAATGTGGTAGAAGCGTCCGTTGCAAATATAATTTTAATATATAGAGATAGAATTATCGTTCCTGACACAGGTTCCGATGCCCTCGAAGGAATCACTGTAAGGTCAATGCTCGAATTACTCGAATACAACGGATATGAAGTAAATAGAGAAAAAATTGACAGGTCAATGGTATTGTGTGCAAATGAATTGCTCGTAACGGGAACGGCAATGAAAATAGTATACGCAGAATCTCTTGACGGCAGACCGATAGGAACTCTTGATTATTCTGCTAAAGGAGAGTCAGGAAAATTTTATAAATTATTGAAAACTGAATTTGAAAAAGTAATTTCAGGAGAACATGAGTTTTATAAAAAATGGATGGAACAGTTTTAAAAAATATGAATATATGAACAAATATAGTAAAATATGGGTTTCTAGACAATTAAATTAAAATTTAAAAAACGATAATTTTTAAAAAAGACAAAAAGTGGAAAGCCCATATTTTCTAAAAGTGAAGTGTTTTTGAAATTTTAAAATCAAAAAAAGAAAAAAAATTTTAAAATTACTATTGACAATTATCAAAAAGAGTGGTATAAATATGTTGTCTAAGAGAGACGCCCCATCTCTACATTTAGACTTCTTTCATACAAGAAACGAGCACACGGCTCGTTTTTTACTTTTATCATAAAATCGGAATTGTAAAAGTTCCGATTTTTTAGTGAAACTTGATAAATAATATGATACAATTACATAAAAGAGTTAATTTTATAAGTGTATAAAGGAGGATAAAAATTGACTACTGAAATAGCAGTTATAGGAGGAGGAGCTTCAGGTTTGATTGCTGCAATTACTGCAAGAAAAGCGGGAAAGAAAGTAACGATTTTGGAAAGAAAAGAAAGAATTTTGAAAAAAGTTCTTGTAACAGGAAACGGAAGATGTAATCTGACTAATGCAAGAGCAAGTATATCAAATTATTTTGGAAAAAACATATTATTAATAGAAAATATATTGAATAATTTTACTCCCCAAAATGTTATGGATTTTTTTTATGAATTGGGAATTATATGTAATGAAGAAGAGAGAGGGAAAGTTTATCCTCTGAGCGGTCAGGCATCTTCGGTAGTGGATGCTTTGAGATTTGAAGCGGAAAAGTTAGGGATAAAAATAGAAACGGAGTTTTATGTAAGAAAAATTGAGAAAGACGGTTTTAAATTCAAAATCTTTTCAGAAGATAAAAGAAAAATTGAAGCAAACAGGGTAATACTTTCGACAGGAGGTCAGTCATATCCTGAATTGGGGTCAAACGGGTCAGGGTTTCAACTGGCAAAAGATTTTGGACATAGCATAACGAAATTAAGTCCTGCCATAGTACAGCTGAAAACAGAAAAATATCAAGTGAAAGGGCTTCAGGGAATAAAAGCTGATACTTCGGTTACAGCTTATGGAAATAACAAGAAAATATGTACTTATAACGGAGAATTGCTTTTTACTGATTACGGGATTTCAGGAAATGTAGTGTTTAATATCTCTTTTGTAATGCCTCTTTATAAAAATGTAGAATTTGAAATTGATTTTATGAAAAAATTTGACTATAATGAATTGTATGAATTACTTAGGAAAAGAAAAAAAATAATGGCACATTTAACAATGGAAAATTATTTTAACGGGATGATAAATAAGAAATTAGGTCAATTTTTGTCAAAAATGTCAGGAATTGAGAAACTTTCAAAACCTGTAAAAGACTTAAATGACAACGAAATAAGAAAACTTTGCACATCATTGAAAAAATACAGAATAAATATACTGGAAACAACAGGATTTAAAAATGCTCAAGTAACTGCGGGAGGGATATCCTTAGATGAAGTAAATACTGATACCCTCGAGTCAAAAATAATAAAAGGGCTTTATTTTTCAGGAGAAGTTCTCGACGTGTATGGAGAATGCGGAGGCTTTAATTTACAGTGGGCATGGGCTTCAGGATATATTGCAGGAAAAAATGCAGGGATATAAATTTTAGTAACAGTCTGTAAAATCAATTTACATTTGAAATTTATTTATAAAAAAGACTTATAAATAAATACCGGTTTCAATGTTTTTAATCATATAATTTTATAATTAGGAATTAAGAGGGAAATATGTTAAGAATAAATAATATAAAAATGCCGATAAATCATAATGATGATGATTTAAAAAAAGCAGTGGAAAATATGCTGGATATAAACAAAAAAGAATTTAAGTCATTTGAAATAACAGGACAGGCCATAGATGCCAGAAATAAGAACAATATAATATATGTCTATTCAGTTGATATTGCTTTAATTAATGAAGATAAATATAAAGATCTTCCCAATGTGAGAAAAATGGAAAAATCTGAATATATTGTAGAAAAAGTGGAGTTGAAGAATAGAAAAAGACCTGTAATAGTGGGAAGCGGACCGTCAGGACTGTTTGCGGCACTTATTCTGGCTGAAGCAGGTCTAAAACCTATAATAATTGAACAGGGGAAAAAAGTCGAGGAAAGGCAAAAAGATGTTTATAATTTTTTTAAAGACGGAAAATTCAATAAATACTCCAATGTTCAGTTTGGAGAAGGTGGAGCGGGAACCTTTTCAGACGGTAAGCTGACGACAAATACAAACAATTTCAGGATGCAGAAAGTGTATTCGGAATTTATACTCGCAGGAGCTGAAAAAAAAATATCCTATATGTCAAAACCGCATGTGGGTACTGATAAACTAATCGGAATAATGAAAAATATAAGAAAAAAAATAGAAGATTTAGGTGGAGAATACAGATTTCAGAATAAACTTGTTTCAATAACTTATGAAAATAGTAAAATTACTGAAGCTATAATAGAAATTTTATCCGATAAATCCGATACGGAAGATGAAATTCATAATGAAATCTATAAAATAGATACTGATATAGTTATCTTAGCGATAGGGCATAGTTCGAGGGATACTTTTTATATGCTGAACGAAAAAAATATAAAAATGGAAAGAAAAATCTTTTCTGTAGGAGTGAGAATAGAGCATAAACAATCTATGATAAATCATTCTCAATATGGAAAATTTGCCGATAAGCTTCCTGCTGCCGAATATAAATTGAGTGTAAAATCAGAAAATGGAAGAGGAGTATATACATTCTGTATGTGCCCCGGAGGTGTAGTCGTGCCTGCGGCAAGCGAAGAAGGAAGACTTGTTGTGAACGGGATGAGTTATTCCAAAAGAAATTTGGAAAATGCAAATTCAGCCATTCTTGTAAATGTGTATCCCGATGATTTTGGAGAAGGCGGAGTTCTCGCAGGAGTTGAATTTCAGAGAAAACTTGAAGAAAAGGCCTTTGAATTGGGAGGTAGTGATTATAAGGCTCCCGTTCAGTTGTTTGGAGATTTTGTGAAAAATATAAAATCTAAAAAATTAGGAAAAGTAAAGCCGAGCTATGCCAAAGGGTATAAATTTGCCAATCTGAATGAATGCTTTCCCGATTATATAAATATTTCTTTAAAAGAGGGAATTCAGTTAATGGACAGGAAAATAAAGGGATTTGCGAACTATGATTCCGTATTGTCGGCTGTAGAAAGTAGAAGCTCTTCTCCTGTGAAAATACCAAGAAATGAAAAGTTTTTTTCAAACATTGACGGAATTATTCCATGCGGTGAAGGTGCAGGATATGCAGGAGGGATAATGTCGGCAGCCGTAGACGGCATAAAATGTGCTGAAGCTGTTATTGAATACTACAAAAATATTTCTAAATAAATTAGAACAAATTATTATCAATTTTGTATTGTAAAATAGTAAAATAAGGGGTATAATCAATATAAAAGAGGAAACTATAAAAAATTGAAGTACAAAATAAAAAGAAAGGAGAAAAGTTGTCTTAAATAATAATTATGCTTATAATAGACATATTTGTTTTATATTTTGTCATAGTTACAGGATAAATATAGAAATAATAGTCAAGTTATAAAAATAATAGCCAAAACGATGAATATAGATGAATACAAATAATTAGTTTTTAGTTAAAATTTTTATTTAAGATGACTTTAGGCGGAAAAATGGAAAAAAGAACTGAAAAATTAGCAAAATTGCTGGATGAACTTAATGTAGACGGTATATTTCTTACAGATTTATACAATTTGAGATATTTTGCAGGATTTACGGGTACGACAGGAGTTGCCCTTGCCACACGAAAAGGAAATTTTTTCTATTCTGATTTTAGATACAGAAGTCAGGCTGAAGCTCAAGTTTCCAAAATGGGATTTGAATTTAAGGAAGTTTCAAGAGGATCTTTAAAATTTGTAGGTGAACATGCTGAAAAACTCGGATTGAAAAAAATAGGATTTGAGGACCATAATGTTACATTTTCCCTGTATCAGACATTTAAAGAAGTGTTTAAAGCTGAATTAGTACCCATAGGAGAAAAAATAACATATGAAAGAATGATAAAATCCGAAGAAGAAATCGGATTTATAAAAAAAGC
Organism: uncultured Leptotrichia sp.; assembly: GCA_938017765.1. GTDB lineage: Bacteria > Fusobacteriota > Fusobacteriia > Fusobacteriales > Leptotrichiaceae > Pseudoleptotrichia. The sequence goes on along the minus strand of CALIJH010000059.1, from coordinate 885 downwards.
TATAGAAATAAGTGATGTAGCATTTAGTGAAGCATTAAAAATAATAAAAGAAGGTGTTTCTGAAAAAGAAATAGCAGGTTATATGGAATATATCCAGAGAAAACTGGGAGCCGAAGATAAATCATTTGAGACAATTCTTGCAAGTGGTGTAAGATCTGCAATGCCTCATGGAGTTGCTTCGGATAAAAAAATTCAAAAAGAAGAATTTATCACAATGGATTTTGGTGCCTACTATAACGGTTATGTTTCGGATATGACGAGAACCGTTTATTATGGGAATAATATAACGGAAAGACATAAAGAAATATACAACCTTGTCCTTGAAGCACAGATATTAGGTGTAAATACTATAAAAGAAGGAATAATGTCTGACGATGTGGATAAAGTTGTAAGAAATTTCCTTACTGAAAAAGGTTATGGAGAATATTTCGGACATGGACTGGGACATGGAATAGGAGTAGAAATTCATGAGTTGCCTTATCTGTCAACAGCTTCTCATATAGAACTGAAAGAAAATATGGTAGTAACCTCCGAGCCGGGACTTTATTTTGACGGCTGGGGCGGAGTAAGAATTGAAGATGATGTAGTTGTCAAAAAAGACGGAAGAGAAGTTTTGAATAAGAGCAATAAGGAACTCATAATAATAGAAGCTAAATAGAAAAAAATATAAAGCTGAAATAGAAATTACTAAAATAGATTTAAATAAAAAAGATTTAAAAAATAGATAATACTAATAAGTACTTATTTAAAAATAGGTAATGTAATATGGAGGTATATCTGTTATGAAAATTATTATTGATAAAAGTATTGCAGAACTTGGAATAAAAAGTGTTGTAATTGGGATTGCAAAAAATATAGATCCAAATGCAAAATTATCCGACTCGT
>CALIJH010000058.1 GCA_938017765.1 uncultured Leptotrichia sp. | reverse complement strand
ACTAACAAAATTTTTTTCATAAATTTATATATTATACCTGAAGCTATAATCGAGATATATAGTCCTTCAGGATTTGTCAGTGCATCAGGTATCTGATTTACAAGTACATCTCTTAAAATCCCTCCTCCAGATGCAGTGATTATAGCAAGTAATGCAACTCCAAATATATCGAGTTTATGTTTTATCCCTTTCATGACTCCTGAAGCTGCAAAAGCTATTGTTCCGATATAATTACAAATCATTAGAAATATATCAAATTTCAATTTTTTTTAGGATTTTAAATAAAGAATATGAGAATAAACTTCAGTTAAATTCCTTTCTCCTTTCTGTTTTCTATTTTTCACTTTTTTAAAAGAATATTTTGATTTAGTATTTAAAATTTAGGAATTTAAATTTATCATCATTTATTAAATTTCATATAAATCATATATCAGTTCCTGTGGTATTTTTACTTTCAATTTCCACAAAATAATCATCGGTTTATTGCCATAACTTTTATAATAATTAGCATTCCCAAGATATATAAACGGATTTGTTTTATTTCCGTTCATAAAAGCATATTTTCTTATAAATATATGAACTTTTATCCCTTTTTCCTTATGTTTTATAAACATCTGACCTACACTTGATTCATGAAAAGTTTTAGGCTGACTTATCCATTGAATAATATCGTCAGCATGCAGTGAATTATCATATTTCAAATTTTCCTGAGTAATATGCGACTTATCATTGGTAATAAAAAGACATATATCTTTGTCAGTATTGGCATAGCCCGCACGCCATGTTCCTTTAGGAACTTTAGAATCAAGAAGTATCTGCAAATCTGTTCTCATATATTCTTTATGTGTAATAAGTATATTGTCATTAAATTCCTCAAGATTATTTTTTCTGAATTCGTTTAATCCTAATATAAGGAGCTGATTAAGTCTTTTATCAAATTCCGGGAAAAATTCCGAAAACAGTTTTTCATATTTTTTTGAAATTTGATAACCGTATAATGTATTTTCCAATATATTATCTTCGGACATTTCTTTAAAAATTCTATTTATGACATATTCTTTTTTAAATTCAGACTTTATATAAAAATATTTTTTATATTCTTCCAGAATATTTTCATTAGTTATATAATTTATAATTTTTTTATTTAAATTTTGACCTTTAAATTTACGTTCTAAGAACATTTTTATAATCAAGTAAGTAAAAGGTTCGTTTAAAGTTAATTTTCTTTCCATATAAGTCAAAAATTCGTTTTCCAATATTTCAAGCCCATAATTTTTTTGAAAATCACTATTTTCAAACTGAATTTGAGCCTCATAAAAAGAACCTGCCTTTAAAGTCAGTTCAATAAACAGCTTTATATTTGAATTAAAATCTGAAACACATAAAATTTCATTTTCAGATTTCCCTATTTCGTTTTTATATTCCAAATACAACTCTTTCAATATATTTTTGGAATTAAAGTTAATTTTTTCAATCTTATTTATAATTCTTTCCTGACATATTCTATCAAGCTCGATATAAGAGCTTCCAGGAATATTTGAAAACTGATTTCTAATCTCATCTATTATCTTTTCTTTTTTGTCATATAAATAGTTTTTATTATGTATTTCTTCAGAAAAAACTTTAGTAATCAAATAATCCTTTTTATGATTTCCAATAAAATCTATTATAGTAACAAAATCTTTGGTTTTTGATTTTCTCAATCCTCTGCCTATCTGTTGTATAAAAATTGTAGATGATAATGTCGGTCTTAAGAATAAAAGAAGATTTATATCAGGAATATCAATTCCTTCATTTAAAATATCTACAACACATAAAATATTAATCTTTTTATTTTTAAAATCATTTAGAATGTTAGACCGTTCGGTCTTATTTGTTTTTGCAGTTACTGTTTCAGAAATATATCCTTTTTTGTTAAATTCTTTTTTCATATATAATGCATGTTCAATATTCTGACAGAATGCAACAGCGCTTAATGTTTTTCCGTCATATCCAAATTTTTCAATTTTATCCGTTATATAATCTGTTCTTATTGGCTGCGACAGTTTTTTCAAAAGAATTCTATCATCATAAACACCGTTTTTATATGGAATTTCATCATAATTAATAGTATTGTCATTGACTCCGAAATAATGAAAAGGAGCTATCAAATCTTTTTCCATAGCTTTTTTTAGTCCAATTTCCCCGACTAAATTATAATCACAAAGAGCCAATATATCTTTTCCATCCATTCTTTCAGGAGTTGCTGTAAGTCCTAAAAGAAATTCAGGATTAAAATAATCTATATCTATTCCATTCAATACACCATAAATATGCTTATTATTTGTTATCCATTCCAATCCCTCACTGAAATACGGATATTTTATCTCCTCCGCATAAGTCGGACTGACGGTATTCACTATATCAGCATAACCTATCCCTATTTCCATAAAATTTAAATCATAACCGTCTACGTAATATCCCATTCTTTCAAAAGAATACTTTGAAAATCTTCCCTGATACATCAGATTATGAATTGTATAGACTGTTCTCATATCCCAATAAAAAGGGTCATTATTATATCTAACATTAAGAAAATAAGGTACGGGGCCTGTCTGCCAATCATTGCAGTGTAAAATATCAGGCTGTAAATTTATCTCTTTCAAAAATCTGAGTGCCAGTTCGGAAAACATAGCATACTGAATATCTTCATCATTATCCCCGTAAACACGTCCTCTCTCATACAGAGCTTTATTTTCAATAAAATAAAAATTTATTTTATCATCAGGATATTTCACAAGATTGAATATATCTCCATGGCTTTCAAGCCTTGCTATCCATTCAAGATTTTCAAGATATTTCAAAGGGATTTTATCATATTTGGGCATTATTATCGAAACTTCGTGTCCTAATTCCTGCATTTTTTTAGGCAGTGCATACATTACATCAGCTAAACCTCCTGTTTTGAAAAAAGGAAATACTTCCGATGCCAAATATACTACTTTCAAGATAAATCCTCCTTATTTTTCAATAGTTTCTCCACTGTTTACAAATTTATTTTCATCATTCAGTGTAACATATCCAAAAATTCTTACATTTCTTCCCACGATAGTTCCTTCAGGCAAATGGGCATGTTTTCCTACTACGCTTATACCTTTTGTTAATAATTCAGGTTTTGCTTTATTGGCAGTATAATCATCTCCATGACCTAACAGAGAGTTTTTCCCTACATATACTCTTTTATCAAGTATCACTGTATCCAAATGAGTATTCTCATCTATATAGCTTCCTGAAAAAATGATACTGTTTTTTATTGTACTGCCTTTTCTTACAGTAACTCCCGGTCCTAAAACAGAATTTTCGACTCTGCCTTCAATTTTGCAGCCGTTACATATGAGAGAATTCAAGACACTTCCTGTAATTCCTATCCTTACTGGAGCAAGGTTTTCATTTCTCGTATAAATTTTCCATGCATTGTCATATAAATCTATTCCGACTTCTTCGGATTTCTTAATTAAATCAAGGTTTGCCTCAAGATAGGAGTCATATGTTCCCACATCCATCCAATAGCTGTCATATGTATGGACAAAAACTTTTCTGTCATCTTTTATCATGGCAGGAATAACGTGTTGTCCAAAATCCAAGTCCTTATTTTCAAGTTTTTCAAGGTATTCCAATAATACAGGAGTATTAAAAATATATATCCCCATTGAAGCTAAATTACTCTTAGGCTCTTTCGGTTTTTCCTCAAAATTCAGGATTTTTTTATTTTCATCAACTTCAAATATACCAAATCTTCCAGCTTCTTCCATAGGTACTTCCTGAACTGCTATTGTCAGTTCGGCGTTACTTTTTTTATGGTCATCCAACATCCAGTTATAATTCATCTTGTAAATATGGTCTCCTGATAATATAAGAACATATTCGGGATTTTTACTTTTGATAAATTCTATATTCTGTCTTATTGCATCCGCTGTCCCCTGATACCAGACATTTCCTTCCGGTTTTTCATGAGGCTGCAACATCGTAATGCTCGAATCTCTTCTATCAAAATCCCAAGGCTTCCCCGAACCTATATGTTCGTTTAAAGAAAGGGGTAAATATTGTGTCAGCAGTGCAACATCATAAATCCCTGAATTTGAACAGTTACTTAGTGCAAAATCTATAATTCTGAATTTACCTGCAAAAGGGACACTCGGTTTAACCCTTTTTTCAGATAAGATATCCAGTCTCGAACCTCTTCCACCGGCTAAAATCATTGCTAAAATTTCCATAAAATTACCTCCCATTTAGTCTCTACACTAATAGTATACCTCATTTTCCGAAAATTAAAATAGATAATATTAAATATTATCTATATATTTTATATATTTTTATATTTTTTTGCTTTTATCTTCTCTTGATACTTATCTATATGTCAACAAAATTTCAATAAAGCAAAGCAACGATACAAAATATCTTTTATCTTTCAAAATATTCTATTACTTCCAGTAAATTATCAAATTTTTTGTGTACCAGTTTTTTTATTTCGTCAGTCGGCTGTAATTTATCAGGTATCATAACAGGATACATTCCCGCTGAATGAGCCGCCCTTATGCCGTTAAAAGAATCTTCAAAAACTGCGGATTTTTCAGGAGAAATACCGGCTTTTTCCGCAGCAGTAAGAAATACTTCGGGATTTGGCTTTCCATTCGTTACATCATTTGCAGTTATGATATGACTGAAATATTTTTTCAGTCCTTTATTTTCAATCAAAGTATTTGCCATTAAGCTGTCTGCCGATGTGGCAAGCACCATTTTTTTATCGTTATTATGTAAATATTGAAGAATTTCTTCAGCTCCTGTCATGAGGGGAATACTCCCGCTTTTCGCCTGTTCTATTATATATTTGTAAACTTTGCCGCTCAATTCTTTATAAGGAAAATCTTTTCCTAACTCCTGAACATAAACAGCCTCTACATTTTCTTCCGTCATTCCCGTAGTTTTTTCGATAATTTCGTCCGTTATAATATATCCTGCTTCTTTTGCCAGTTCTTTACCGTAATTTACATATATTGTTTCCGTATCAAATAACAGTCCGTCCATATCAAATATAAATAAATCAAGATTTTCAAATAATTTTTTACCCATATCTTCTCCTTATTAATTAAAATTATCGGCTAAACTCGTATTCGTCAGGAAAAACTGTTATAGACCTGTGTGCTATTGAAGTTATCACTTCATTAAACTGTAATATCCCCACACTTAGAAATATCGCAATTCCCAAATGTTCGTGGTCTCTTGCTATACCGATTTTCCCTCCTACGCTCAGTCCGTTTATATTTGTTTCTATCTGGCTCATAGCCTCCCTCATTGCACCTATGACAGCCCCGTCGTGAACATGCTCATCTTTTATAATATTATTTCTTTTAGCTGCCATTAATGCACTTTCAATAAATTTAAAACGGGACTGGGGCATTGCGCCGCCGACATTTACAGCAGCGGTTTTTATCCCGATTTTCCGATAGTCCTGCATCAATTTTTTTTCTTCATCTCGTGAAGAAATAGCCATTTTTAATGCTGTTCTGCATATTTCTACACTTTTATTATTTTCTTCCATTTTGGAATCTCCTTAAAGAATAATTTTTTTTTAAATTGACTCGTTTAATTTTCGTCCTTTATCAGCAGTTCCACAGCTTCTACATATCCATCCTTGCCTTTCCCGTGAATTTGGGCAATGCAGGCAGGCGCCGTAACTGAAATTTTTCTAAAATCTTCCCTTTCGTGAATATTGCTCAAATGTACTTCCACTGTTGGAATTGATATTGACTTTATTGCGTCAAGAATTGCATAACTGTAATGAGTATAGG
>CALIJH010000057.1 GCA_938017765.1 uncultured Leptotrichia sp. | reverse complement strand
TACACCTCCATTATTTACTTTTAACTATGTAGTCTATAAATATTCTTGATATATCTAAATGTTCAGGACTTAATGAACCTGCTGGCACAATTTCAAGAGCTTCAACTATAACAAGATCTGCTGCTGTTGCCATCAATGGGTTAAAGTTCTTTGTAGTTTTTTCGCAGATAACATTTCCTAGTTCATCAACTTTTGTTCCAAATATTAATGCTACATCTGCTTTAATAGGTTTTTCTAATAAATAGTCTTTTCCATCAACATTTATTACTTGTTTTCCTTCTTGAACTATAGTTCCAAGTCCTGTTGGAGTTAAAATTCCTCCTAATCCATAACCAGCTGCTCTTACTCTTTCAGCTAGAGTTCCTTGCGGAACTAATTCAACTTCCATTTCTCCAGATTGCATTCTTCTTCCAGTTTCTGGGTTTGTTCCTATATGACTTGCTATTACTTTTTTTACTTGATTATTAACTACTAATCTTCCTATACCTTTGTCTACAAAACCTGTATCATTAGCTACTATTGTTAAATCTTTTACACCTTTTTCTATAAGAGCTGTAACTATATTTTCTGCAGTCCCACAAGCTAAAAATCCTCCAAAATGAACAGTCATTCCATCTTTAATGTGAGATATTGCTTCTTCCATTGAAACTATTTTTTGTCTCATAAATTCTCCTCCTTAATTTTTAATATTGAAACTTTTACAATCAGTTATCATTTTTTATATTACTACTGAAATGTCCTATCTAACTTAGATTATTTTAATTTCAATAATATAACTTATTAAAAAATTTAAACTTTTTACAAGTATTCTTTATTATATAAAACTTATCATTGCCGTTGCTCTTCCTGCCTGTTTTCCCTCTCTCCTATGGGAATAAAATTTTTCATCCCACGTATTTTCTTCGGAAATAATTATATTTTCTTCTTTTATTCCGAGAGATAAAGCCATAATCCTGTTAAACTCTATATTATCAAAATGATATTTTTCAGTTTCCTTATTAAGTTTAAAAGACTTTATAATCAATTCATTATCTTTTCCGAATTTTTCTGTGAACTTATCGTAAAAATCCATTCCTACTTCGTAATTTTTCTGCTGAATGCCTATTCCCAATCCCACGATTACATTTTCAGTTTTCGTATTATAAGCTTTTTTCATTGCTTCCAAACCTGACTTCATTATTTCTTTATATGTTCCCGGCCAGCCTGAGTGCCATACTCCGATAACTTTATTTTCAATATCATATACAAATATAGGTAGACAATCAGCATAAAAAGTAAAAAGTGCTACATCTTTTCTATCTGTTATAAATCCGTCAATATCCTTAAAAGTATAGCTTTCAGTATTTTTATCTATTATTTGGACATTGTTCGTATGTGTCTGATAAGACATTACAATTTTTTTATTTTCAATGTTCAACTCTTTTAAAAGTCTTTTCCTGTTTTTTTCCTGCGTTCCCTCTTTCTGTCCTTCCATATTACAATAATCGGACATATTTCCTGCATTTTTTTTAGAATAAACGGCTTTTATTCCATATTTTTCAAATTCTTCTATAAAAAAATAATTTTCTTTTTCCTTAAACATTTTAAACACCACGATTTCCTATATAATCTGTCAATTCTAATAATAATAAATTATTTTTAAAATTATCTTTTAGTATTTTTTTTGCCTCCAAGATATGTTCATTTAACAGTTCTTTAGATTTTTCAAGCCCAAATAAACTCGGATAGGTACTTTTTTCAGATTTTTCATCACTGGACTGCTTACCTATTTCCTCGAAAGAACCTTCAATATCAAGAATATCATCTTTTATTTGAAAAGCTGTCCCTATTATTTTTGAATATTCTATCAGTTTTTCTTTTTCATCTTTTCCTATATTTAACGCGATTAGAGGTAACTCAACGGCAGCAGTGATTAATTTACCCGTCTTATTGGAATGGATATATTTCAATGTGTCATAAGAAATTTTTTTATGTTCCGATTCCGTATCTACAAACTGCCCTCCTACCATTCCATAAAAGCCTGCATATTCTGAAAGTTTTCTTATCACTTCCACTTTGATTTTATCGCTTATATATTCAGATTCTGCTATAACGTTGAAAGCTTCTGTCAGAAGAACATCACCTGTGAGTATTCCTGTTGCTTCTCCGTATTTTATATGGGTCGTCAGCTTTCCTCTCCTATACATATCATCATCCATAGCAGGTAAATCATCATGTACCAGAGAATAGCAATGTATAAATTCCAAGGCTGTAGCTATATCTTTTATATTATTGTACTTTCCTTTATCAGAGCCTTTTTTGGATACCGATATATTTTTATTCATTTCGTTATATCTGTCAGTTTCTGAATCCATTTCATGTGCAGATATTTTATCTTTATTATTATTTTCTGAAAACAAATCACAAATCATATACATAATTATTGGTCTTATTCTCTTTCCTCCGTTCATAACGGCATAAGTCATAGCTTCCGAAAGAGTTTCAGGATATTTATATTTTTCCAATTTTTTTATCAGTTCTTTTTCGACCGTCTCTTTTTTTTCTGACAGATACTCTTTTAACATTTATTCTACCTCTTCTGTTTCAAGTTTGCCGTTTTTTTCAAGAACCTTTAATACTTTCCCTTCTCCAATTTCAAGCAGTTTTTCCGACTCTTTTATTAGTTTTATTGCCTTTTCATATTCTTCAATGGACTCATCAAGGGAAAGCTCCTGATTTTCCAATTTTTCCAATATTCTGTCAATTTCTTCGATATTTTCCTCATAAGTCTGCTTTTTCGCTGCCATTTTTATGACCTCCAATTTCATTTTTAATATAATTTGTCTTCATATCTATAGAAAGATATAATTTTTTTATTATAATCCCTCTCATCATATTTTACAAATTTCCCTATTTTATTTTCGAGTTTTTCATAAATACTATGCTCTGAAATAATTATTCCGTCTTTATTTAAAATATTGCTTTCCGATATTTTAATTATTGTTTCTTCAGTTATATTCTCTTTATAAGGAGGGTCCATAAAAATTATATCAAATTTCTCATTTTTTCTGTCCAATATTTCTATAGCTCGTAAGACGTCATTCTTGTAAGCCCTACATTGATTGTCTAATTTTAAATTATTTATATTTTCTATAATTATTCTGAGTGCCTCTTTATCCTGTTCAATCATAATGGCTCTTTCAGCCCCACGGCTCAAAGCCTCTATTGCCATATTGCCCGTTCCCGAATATAAGTCAAGAAACTTTGTTTTTGTAATTTTATCCCCGATTATACTAAAAATCGCTTCTTTTATCCTTTCAAGAGTCGGTCTTGTCTCTCTGCCCTCCCTTGATTTTATTTTCCTGTTTTTCAGTGTTCCGGCAGTAATTCTCATCTCATACCTCTTAAATTATTTAAAATTTATAGTCATTATTCCGTCTAAGCTGACATTCCCCGCCAACAGCTCATAATGTTCTTTTTCAGAATTTTTTGATACATTTTTGAATATATAATTTTTATAAGTTATTTTATCTATTTTTATATCTGATTTATTATAAATATTTACATAAAATATTTCAGCTCTATTTTTCTGATGAAAGTTATCCACAAGGGCAAAACTGAAATTTATCTTTTT
>CALIJH010000056.1 GCA_938017765.1 uncultured Leptotrichia sp. | reverse complement strand
GTACTACCTGCAACAAAAGCACAACCTAAGGAAATGTTGTCAATTGTCGATAAGCCAGCACTACAGTATTTAGTGGAAGAATTGGTTGAATCGGGAATTGAAGAAATTTTGATTATCACTGGAAGAAATAAGGTTTCGATTGAAAACCATTTTGACTATTCCTATGAACTGGAAAAAACATTGGAAGAAAATGGAAAAATGGAATTGTTGAAAGAAGTAAATAAAATCTCTGAAATGTCTAATATTTATTATGTAAGGCAGAAAAGACCTCTTGGATTAGGACATGCGATAAGCTGTGCTGAAGCATTTGTTAGAAATGAGCCCTTTGTCGTACTTTTAGGAGACGATATTATATATACTGATAAATCAAAAGGTGAAGTCCCTGTAACAAAACAGTTAATTGAAAAATATAATGAGTTAAAAAGTGGAAATATTTTGGGAGTGCAGGAAGTTTTGAAAAAAAATGTTTCAAAATATGGAATTATTAAGCCTAAAAAACAAATTGATACAAAAACTGTAATTGTAGAAGATTTTATTGAAAAACCTTCAGTTGAAGAAGCTCCGAGTAGACTTGCAGCATTGGGAAGATATGTATTAGAACCCAAAATATTTGAATTTCTAAAAAATACTAAACCCGGAAAAGGTGGAGAAATACAATTGACTGATGCCATACTTGATATGAAAAAATCAGGAGATAAACTATATGCGTATAATTTTGAAGGACTTAGATATGATACAGGGGATAAATTTGGAATGTTTATCGCAAATATTGAATTTGGATTGAGACATCCTGAATTAAAAGAAAGAGCAAAAGAATATCTGAAAAAACTATGTGAAGAAATAAAATAATATATTTAATTGGGTTTAATTTAATACATTTAGACAATTTATAATTATTAAAAATGCAATACTTTCTTATTTGGAAATTTTTTACAAATAAAATCTATTCGGAGAAATAAGATTATGAGAAAAAAATTTAATTTATCACAAAAAAAACGGTCATTTTTTATATTTTTTGCTCTATTTCTGTTAGGAAGTCTTTCTATTAATGCAGCAAATATCGCTAAAAAGAAAAATGATAATAATGAAGGATATAAAGAGATATTAAAAGAACTTCAGAATATTAAAGAAAAAGAAAAGAAGATAAATAATCAACTTGAAATGACAAAATGTACCGTTACCACTAAAAGAAAAAGTAAAATGCCTGCCTGTAAAAATGTGGCAGCTTTTTCACAGAATACTACTTCATATAAAAATAATAAAATATTAAAAGTATATCCAGCCAAAGACGAAGATTTATTTGAAACACCTATTACTGCAGAATCAATCACAAAAAATGATAAAGGAAAAATTTCAGATTCAGAAAGTTTCAGTAAGAAAACAAAAGAATATAATGCAAATTATGAATACGAAGTTAATAATGATACAAAAATAGGTGTAGGATTAAACCATAAAGATAAAGAGATAAGACAGCGTATAGGTCAAAGAAATCATAAGAAAAATATTGATGACAACAATATTTCTATAAGTTCTCAATACAAAAAAGATGGAATTATCTATAAAGGAGAAATTGGATATGGAACGGGATATTCTTATAAAAAAGGAATTAAAAACAGTGCTCCTCAAAACAATTATGATTATGTCAGTTCTAAAGGGAATATTTCTTATAAAAAAGATTTAGGAAATAATGCTGAATTTATTCCGTCAATTGGAGTGGAATTAAAAAGTGTCAATGAAAGAACTGCCGTAAAAGACGGAAAAAGCTATATGTCCCAAAATCACTCTGATATAGTAACTTCAGCAGGAGTAAAAGTCCAGCAGGAATACAATGATAAAATCAGTTGGGAAGCAGGAACTGAATATAAGCAGAACCTTAAAAATATGATTACAAATAAAGGGAATTATAACAAAACTTTAAATAATGAAACTTACGAGCACGGAACATTAGTTACCGGAGGAAATATCAAATATCAAAAAGACGATTCGATGACGTATAAATTGGGATATAATTTTGAAAAAAATAAACTCTATAATAATCATGTCATAAATTTTGGTGTTATTTATCAGTTAAAAGATTAGAAATTTTTGGAGGATAATATGCTGATTGGAGGGAACGAAGAAACTAAAAAAATTGATGATTTCTCTATAAATACATTAGGAATACCAAGTATTGTCTTAATGGAGAATGCAGCTGTTTCTTTTATGAAGCATATTGATTTGACTTTCAGTAATTATCTTGTAATATGTGGAAAAGGTAATAATGGCGGAGACGGCTATGCAATAGCAAGACATTTAAACACAGCAGGTAAAAATGTTATAATTTTCTGCATTGACAATCAGAATATGAGTAATGATTGTAAAACAAATTATGACATATGCAAAAACCTCGGAATAAAGATACATTATGATTTCGAAAATTTAGATAATTTACTTATTAATTCTGAAATAATAATAGACAGCATTTTTGGAACAGGCTTAAATTTAGAAATAGAAGGTATATACAAGGAAATTATAAAAAAAATAAATCAATATTCATCGAGAACTCCAATATATTCTGTAGATATTCCTTCAGGAATAAACGGAAGCACGGGAGAAGTTATGGGAGTAGCAGTAAAAGCCCATAAGACTGTTTCTTTTGTTACATTTAAAAGAGGATTTCTAAATTTGAAGAACATTGAATTTTTTGGAAATATAAAAGTAGAAAATATAGGAATAAATGAAAATAATTTTTTAAATCTTATAAACGAGTATTATTTAACAGAAAAAGAAATTAAAGAATACATTATCGGACGTGAATTTTTATCCCATAAAGGAGATTTTGGAAAAGTTTTGATTTTTGCAGGAAGTAAGGGCTTTTCAGGAGCTGCAAAATTAACTGTAAATTCATGCGTTAGAAGCGGTGCAGGTTTAGTTACTCTACTTACTTATAATAATATTGCAAGTGAGATAATTACAGGAATATCCGAAGCAATGTCTATAGGTATAAATGTTGAAGAGTTATCTGTATCTGATTTTAATAAAATTGAAAAACAACTTTTAAATTCTGACGTTATAGGTATAGGTCCGGGCATAGGCAAATCAAAAAATTCACTTTTAATATTTGAAAAATTACTGAACCATGAAAATAATAATAAAGGTAATAAAATAAAAGTCATTATTGATGCTGACGGATTAAATTTATTATCTGAAAACAGAGAACTATTTAATAAAATAAGAGATAGAGCTATTTTAACGCCTCATCTAATGGAATTTTCAAGATTATCAGGTTATACTCCCGATGAGATTGAAAAGAATAAATTTGAGATTTGTAGGGAATTTGCTTTGTCTAAAAATATAATATTGCTATTAAAAGGGAAAAATACTTTAATAACAGACGGTAAAAAAGTATATATAAACAGTACAGGAAATCCTTATATGGCAAACGGAGGTATGGGAGACTGTCTTACGGGAATAATTACTTCTTTGGCGGGACAGAATTATGATTTAATAGAAAGTGCAAATATAGGAGCATTTTTACATGGATATATTGCGGATGAACTATTTAAAAAGCAATACATAATAAATGCCTCACATATAATAGAAAATATCCCAAAATGTATGAAAAAACTATTTTATAAAAAATAATTATTTGTCAATATACAAATAATAAATATGAAATAACTTAAAATTTAATTTATTTAGGAAGTTGAAGAAAATGAGTATAAAACCGATTACAAAAGAATATAAAACTATTGAAGAATTTTTAAAGTTTAGAAATATTGACTGTCTAACAGATATTCAGGAATTAAAAGAGAGCAAAAATATAATAATTTTAGGAAATTTTGACGGAATTCATAAGGGACATGGAAAAATATTTGAAGAAGCTGTAAAAAAAGCCCAAAATAAAGGATATAAGACAGTTATTTATACATTTTCAGAATACCCTTCAAAAAAAGAAAACAGAATTACAACTTCATCAGAAAAGCTCGAACTTATTAATAATTTTGATATTGATTATGTTTTTCTTGATGGATTTGAAGAAATAAGAAATTTATCTCCCGAAGAATTTATTGAAAATATTCTTGTTAAAAAACTAAATGCAATAGAAATATATTGCGGATTTAATTTTACTTTCGGAAAAAATAAATCAGGAAATATAGATACTTTGGAGAATATTCTTAAAGAAAAATATAATAATAAAATTATTCTCAATGTTCAAACTCCTGTTCTGGATAGTGAAAATAAGATAATAAGCAGTACAAGAATAAGAGAATATATCAAAGAAACTAATTTAATCAAGGCAAAAGAATTATTAGGACATAACTTTATCATTATGGGAGAAGTTATCCATGGAAAAAAATTAGGAAGGACCTTAGGATTTCCTACAGCAAATCTAACTTTTAGAAATAGAATTTACCCTGGATTTGGAGTATACGGAGTTTATGTTCATATAGAGGGAGAAGACAATATTTATCATGGTATAATGAATATCGGAAAAAATCCTACGGTAAAATTTAATTCTTTGAGTGTAGAAACCCATATATTTGATTTTGATAAAGATATATACGGTAAAATTATTTTGATAGAAGTATTGGAAAAAGTAAGTGATGAGAAAAAAATGAATTCACTGGATGAGCTTATTGAAAAAATCAGAGGTAATGTTAATAACTGGAGAAAAAGAATAAATGAAAAATACCATAATAAATGTGAAAATAGATAATTTTGAAGGGCCGCTTGATCTTCTCATACATTTAATTGAAAAAAAACAGATGAAAATTACTGAAATTAATATTTCTCAAATAATAGATGACTATCTCAATTATATAAAACAGCAAAAAGAAGAAAATCTCAAAATAAAAGTCGAGTTTCTCATTATGGCAACAGACCTTATTGAGATAAAGGCATATTCAATATTAAATAAAGAGAAAAAAGATGAGAAAATAGAAAATCTGGAAAGAAAAATATTGGAATATAAACTTTTTAAAGAAATTTCAGAGCTATTTTCAGAATATGAAAATGAATATAACATTCCATATAAAAGAACAGGAAGTAAAAATATTGAAACTGCTATGATAGAATACGATATTTCAGGACTAACACTGGAAACACTTATGAATAGCTTTAAAGCATTATTGGAAGTGGAAGATAAAGAAAAGATTATATTAAATTTGGAAGAAGAATATTCCACAGAAGATGCAGCAGATGAAATAAGTGAATTAATAGAAACAAAAAATAGGATAGATTTTAGTGTATTGCTGAAAAACAAATTCACAAAATCAAGAATAGTTTCATTATTTTTATGTATCCTTGAAATGTTTAAAAGTGGATATATTGATATAATAAATGAAGGAAAAGAATTTTATATACAAAAATTATCTTCTTAATAGAAAGGCAAAATTTTAATGTTTAAATCAAGTTTTATTGTTATGGCTATAAATATGCTTAGTAGACTACTCGGTCTAATAAGAGAAATGATTATAGGTAGTATGTTTGGAGCTACCGGTTTAACTGATGCGTATGTCAGTGCCACAAAAATACCGAATTTTTTTACAACTTTATTTGGAGAAGGTTCATTAGGAACAGTTTTTATACCTATTTATAATAGAGGAATTGAAGAAAATGGAAAGGATAGAACAAATGATTTTGTATATTCAGTATTGAATCTGATAATAGCATTCACATCTACTTTATCCGTTGTAATGATTGTTTTTTCAAGACAAATATTGAAAATAACTACAGGATTTAATGACCCTCAAAGATTTGAAACGGCTAATAATTTACTAAAAATAGTAGCATTTTATTTTCTTTTTATTGCTCTTTCGGGAGTAGTGTCCTCTCTGCTGAATAACTATAAAAAATTTGCTGTGGCAGCTTCCACAGGTTTGATTTTTAATCTGACTATCATAATAGGGACAATTATTTCAGCTAAAAAGATTGGAATATACGGTTTAGGAGTGTCATATTTATTATCAGGAGTTTTTCAGCTTGGAATGATGTTACCTCAATTCTTTCAAATAATGAAAAGATATAAATTCATATTTAATCTGAAAGATCCTTATGTTATTGAGATGTTTAAACTTATGATACCTACATTAATCGGGATATTTGGCTATCAAATAAATGAAATTGTGGATAACAGATTTGCAACAATGCTTCCCGCAGGAACAGCGAGTGCATTAAATTATGCAAGTAGATTATATTTATTACCAATAGGTGTATTTGCAATATCATTATCGGTCGTAATTTTCCCGACTTTATCTCAAGCAGTAGTAAAAAATCAGAAAAAAAGAGTAAAAAATACTATTCAAAAAGGTTTAAATATGTTAGCTTTTTTAATTATCCCGTCATCTACGATATTAATGGGATATGCGGAGCAGATAGTAACTCTCGTATATAAAAGAGGAAATTTCTCGGACAAAGGAGTTATAATAACAGCAGGCTCATTAAAATTTTATGCTTTAGGATTGTTATTTTTCTCAACAATTCATCTTCTCACGCGAAGCCACTATGTATATAAAGATAGAACCTTACCTGTTATATCATCATTTATTGCAATATTTATAAATATTATTCTGGACTTTCTTCTCTATAAGCAGTACAGGCATATAGGGTTGACCGTCGCAACATCTTTTTCAGCAATGATAAATTATTTAATATTATTAATATCCCTAAATAAACGGCATATCAAAATAAATAATCTTATTTATCTGAAATTTCTCGTATTATCTCTTGTAATATCTTTAGCATCTTTTTATATATCAAATATGATAAAGGTATCTACATTAGGTAAATTTGGGATTTTAATAAATATAACAGTATTTGGATTATTATATTTAGCAATATGGTCTGTCCCTATAATGTTATCAAAACCGAAAAAATAATATGATTGCATAATAAGAATAACTAAATAGTTAAAAAATCATCTTAACGATGATTTTTTTTATTAAATCAAACATTATCAAACAACGATAGTAACAAAATATAAACGTTTAATTGGTTTATCTTATAATGGAATAAATAGTTTATTTTTAAACTCATACATAGTTTATTCGATAATTGTGGAAAAGTGGAAATATTATTTATTGCGTCTTTTTAAAAAACACACGATAAATACTTGTTCAAAATAAAAATGACGTAAGTTATAAAAAGATAACAAGAGTTTTTTTGAAAAAATGTGGATAAGTTATTTGATATATTTTTAAAATGAGGCAGTTTAATGATAGTGTTTAATAATTTATTCTAATTTTAATTATAAAGCAAAAGGATCAAGTGTTTCTGATAATTATAATAAGTCACTATAAATGATTATTATAAACGAGATAGAATAAAGAAAAATAAGGAAGGGATAATAAATTATCTTAAAAATAAAAATACAGGAGAATTTTAGAATATATTTATAGAATTAGACTAAAAAAACTGTTTTAAAATATAGAAATAATATAAAAATTTTTTTATATTAAAATCTCTATTTCCAAAACAGTTTTTAGTTATTTAAATAATTTTTAGCAATATTCAAAATCCAAAATATCTTTTTTAATATCTTTGATAAGGAATGCAGATAAATCATTTAAATTTGTTTGTGATAGAATAAATAATTTAGATAATATTTTCCCGGTAAATACTTTTCTAATCTGATCAATTTCATTTAATGTATGATTTTTCAAGAAATTAACAACTTCATCGGCTTTTTGCAGCAAATTATCAGCAGAATTTGAAACCACTTTAAATCTTTTGTCTGATATAAATCGTTCATACAAAGTCAAATCTTTATTTATTCTGATTCCCATTTTTTTCTCTTCGGCAGTGGCTTTGGAGAACTGGTCATAAATATCTGCATAAAGCATATCATTTGGACCTTCAAATATAGTAAAAGGTCTAAAATCAATAGCAATATTGCTCATAGGATGTCCGGATTCAAATCCTTTAGCTCCTAACAGTTTCTGTGCTGTCCTTGCAGCTTCATAAGTGTAATCAGTTGAGAGACTTTTTATTATATTAGCCTCCATAAGTTTATCCGACACTGACTTATCAGGCGAAATATTATTACAAGTATAATCATACATAATTTTTGATGCCTCATATCTTTTCTCGATTTCTTTTATTTCCCACTCAACAAATTTTATCTCATTTTTAGAATATTTCTTTATATTCTTCAGGATATATTCCATAATTCCGTGGGTCATACCTATAAGTTGCAGACGACTTCTTATAAATATATTCTGGAATTCTCTCAAAGAATTTGCTTTAGAGTCAGAAAGTTTTATTAAATATTTTGAAGGAATAGAAGCATCAATTTTATTAACAGCATATCTTACCGCTTTTAGGCCTTCAGATTTCAATACATCATATTCAATATATTCTTTAGGAACAAATATAAGACTTATCGTTTTTGAAAGTCTCCCGTCTTTTTTCTCTTTAGCAGCGACAAGAAGAAAATCACTTTGAGAATTTCCTTGCCAATATTTGGAAGATTTTAGATGTATCGTATTTTCATCAATATATTCATAATATGATTGCATTTCTTTAGCAATAGCAGATCCCGAAGTTTCAGGTTCAGTAATAGCAAGGCCTCCTCCTTCGCCTTTAAATATAAGCTCCAAACCTTTAGTAATTTGTTCAGAATTACCAAATTCAGTGAGCGGTTGCAATACTAAAGCTCCCTCAATTCCCGTTCTTAGTGTTACAGGAACCCCATAATTTCCCGCAATTCTCAATACTTCCTGAATTTCAAACTGATTAGTTTTTCTCCCTCCTAATTTTTCAGTTAAGAAAGGAAGAAGAAGACCGTGTTTTTTTATGTAAAGCCATTTGTCTTCCGGAAGATAGTTCATCAAATTTATTTTATCAATATTTTCCTGAGAAAATATATCATTAAAAGCTTTTTTTATATTGTTTAGAAACTCGTTAGTATTCATCTTTACAAGAGTTTCATCAATCAAGTTCAGCATCTATAAACCTCCTAAAATTTATTATATAAAAATGTATAACAAGTGTTATTATAACATAAAGTATAATTTATAACAATATAAAAGCTTATAAAATATATTATTTTTCTATTTTTTACAAAATTTTCTTTTTCTTTTACATTACCTAAACTTTCAACTACCATTTTAGCTAAATCAACTGCCATTGCAGGAGCAGATGTAAGCCCTGGTGATTTAGTTCCTGCCATATTAAAGAAACCTTTTACATCTTCTGCTTCACCTAGAATAAAATCTCCTGTATCAGCTT
>CALIJH010000055.1 GCA_938017765.1 uncultured Leptotrichia sp. | reverse complement strand
CGGATTTTATTACGGTTTTCCCGTAATACTTATGACTACAAAGGATAAAGAAACAGGAAAGAATAACATAACACCTTTGTCATCTTCATTTGTATTAGGAAATACAGTAACGGTGGGAATAGGAATGGGAAATAAGGGATTTCAGAATATAGAAATCGGTTCCGATGTAACACTTAATATCCCTGATGAAAAGTTATATGAAAACGTAAAAAGTATTGAAAAATTTACAGGTACTGTTGAAATATCCGAAGTAAAACGAAAATTGGGATATATATACTGTGAAAATAAGTTTGAGGTCGGAAAATTCACTGAAATGTTGGGGAAAACTGTTAATACTGTAGGAATAAAAGAGTGTCCCATTCATCTGGAAACAAAAGTTACCGATATTATAAAAAAAGATTGGTTTGCTATTGTAGTTTTTGAGATACAGGGGATTTTTGTTTCGGAAGATATTTTAAAAGACGATACCCATATTGATACAAAAAAATGGAAACCTCTGATTTATAAATTTAGAGAATATACTTCAACAGGAGAAAGATTGGGACTAAATTTTAATTTTCAGGAAATTTAATTGAAATAATAATGCAGAAATAATAAATATAGACAAAGAGAATTGGCTAAAAAAGAAAAATAGAAATAAAAATAAAATAACTTATGAAAAATAATTTGAAAAAATTATTGAAAAATAAAATGAATAGAAATATATATAAAATATATGAAATTAGACAAGATGTTGAAAATATTGATGTATATCAAATTTTTCAACATCTTTTTTTGAAAAATAACCTAAATAATAAAAAATATACTATTGACATTTTTTTTAATTAAGGTAAAGTATATTAAAAGAATAGTAAAGATGATTTTTTAAAATATATTAAACATATTGTGCTGACAATATTTACAAAAAAGTAAACATTGAAAGGAGAATAAATGAATAAAATAAAAAATATTCTGATTTTTCTTTTTCTATGTACGAGTATTTCAAATGCGTCTCCTCAAGATGAAGCGGACAGGATACTTGATAGGGAGGAGAAAAAAATTGAGCAGGAAAGACAGAAAGAGGAGCAGGAGAAAAGACAAAAAGAAATTGAAAATAACAGATTTTTTGAACCTGTTGATGAGATAAAACCTTTTAATGAAGAAAATACAACAACTTTTCTTTTAAAAGAATTGAAAATAATAGATAAGGATAAACTCCTTTCTTCGGGAGATATATTCAAGCTAAAGTCAAAATACAGATACAGCGAAATAGGCATAAAGGAATTGAACGAGCTTTTAAACGAAGCAAATGCGCGACTTATAAAAAAAGGCTATATTACAAGCAGAATAAATGTCAATACTGATAAAATCGAAAATGGAGAAATAATTTTTGAAGTAATGGCGGGAAAAATTGACAGAATTAGACTGAACAACAACAGTTTCGGGGATAAACTGAAAGTATTCTTTAATAAACCTAAAACTAAAAATAATGTACTCAATATAAAGGACATTGATACGATGACGGATAATTTCAATAAAAATTCCTCGAATAATTTTGCAGTAAATATAGAGCCTTCTCTTAAAGAAGGTTTTTCCAATATTGTAGGGAAAAATGAAGTCAAAGGAAAGACAACTGTAATTGTCGGATATAACAATTATGGAGATGAACAGGGAGGGAAAAACAGGCTGAAATTGGGATTGGATGTAGAAAGTCCTTTGGGAATAAATGATTTTCTAAGTATGAATATACAGGGAGTGAAAAGAAAAAAAGTGGATAGAAGCTGGAAAGTAGCAGAATCCCAGCTATTACCCGGACAGATAGCACCGAGCGGACCGTTTGGAGGATATGATCCGAATATACATGGACAGTTACCGCCTCAGAGAAATACACTTATATGGAATATAATGTATCGAATGCCTATAAGAAGCTATACATTGACATTGAGCGGAAATAAAAGTGTATACAGCAGGTCAACTTATGCTTACAACACAATATATGATTTGTCGGGGTCAAGTACATCACTCACGGCAAATCTGTCAAAAATATTGTATAGAAATAACAAAAGTAAACTGACAGGAAATATTGAAATAAAAAGAAAAAATACTAAGTCGTATTTTGAAGATGTAAAACTCACAGATAGAAATCTGACGATAGGAATAGTGGGAATAAATTATGATTTTGTTTTATTTAAAGGGGTAAGCGGACTGTCATTTTCATATAGTAAAGGAATGAGAATACTGCATGGAGAAAAAGACATTGAAAAAGGAGAAAAAACTCCTAAAGCTGAAGCAACAAGGTATAACGGAAGTTTTTACTGGTATAAGCCAATAGGAAATGTAACGTTGAGGCTGACAGGCGAAATCCAAAGTTCCAAAGATGTAAATTATGGAAGTGAAAAAATAACGATAGGAGGTATAGGAAGTGTGCCGGGTTACCAATATGACAATATATCAGGGGACAGTGGATATTCGGTATTGACGGAGCTGGCATATACATTCAGATATAATACCCAGAGATTTATACCGTATATATCTTATGGAATTGGTGAAACAAAAAACAACTATGACACTTCGGAATATAGACTTGGAAAAGTGAAAGGAGGAAGTATAGGTTTCAGATATTCAAGTAAATATTTTGATATAGATGTGTCTTATGCGAGAGCTTTCAGTCATAGTGATTATGTGAAGCCCAAAAATCATGAGGTATATGGGAGTTTAATAATGAAATATTCATTTTAATAATATTACATAATTTTATTGATAATTTTTTGAGATGAAAAATAATAATAATGAAAAATAGTGATAGTAGAATACAATAGTGAAATTGATAGAATATTGTAAATGATATTTTGTAAAAAATATATTGGAGGATATTCATTATTCTAATATAAATATCTTTGATGTAAATAGAATATTGTAAATAATGTACTGTAAAAATATATTTATTTCATTTGCAAAATTTTACTTATTCAAAACAGT
>CALIJH010000054.1 GCA_938017765.1 uncultured Leptotrichia sp. | reverse complement strand
AATTTTCAAATTTTTCTTTCAATTTTTCCAAACTCAAATGAAAAGGTGTCGTCTGGTAGGACTTTAATGTAAGCATGGAAAAATAGAGAGCATTTATCTCATCTACAGTAAAAATGATAGGAGATAAAATTCTATTATTTAAAATACTGTATTTCCCGTTTCTCCCTTTTTCAGAATATATAGGCATCCCTATATTTTCAAGAGAATTAATATCTCTTAATGCCGTACTTCTTGAAATGCTGTATTTGTTCATTATATCTTTTAAATTAAAATAATTTTTCTTATTCAGATAAATCATCATATCATTTATTCTTTCCGATTTCGTCATCTTTCTTCCTTTTTTCAAAATTTTTAAAAAACAATTTGAATTTTAAATATATTTTTTATAATTATTTCTTTTATAATTATTTCGTTATTTTATTATCAAAATAATTCTTCAAAATTTATATAAAAAGTTTCATAATCTGATACTTTTATCCATTATACTATATTATAATCAAACATTAAAGGAGAAAAATAATGAAAAGAAAATATTTTATTTCTGATAATCTCAAACTGTCATATCTTGATAATGAACAGACAGAAAAATCTGTTATTATATGTATGCATGGTCATTTTGGAAATGCCCGTTATTATTCAAATATTCTTGAATCTAAAAATTACCGTGTGTTTAGCCTCGACCTTAGAGGACACGGTTTTAGCGAGCATTCAAAAGAAGGAAATTACAGAATTATTGACTTTGTAAATGATTTTTCAGCATTTATGGACAATTTAATTAAAAACGAAAAAATAAACAATAAAATAACCGTTATCGGGCATTCATTAGGAGGACTTATTGCTTACTATGCGGCTTCTGTTCATTCCGATATTACCAAAATAATTATAGAAGATATAGGAGCTGTCATCAATGATGACAATTCTTTTGTTGAAAAAATCCCTGATTATACTATGACTCTAAGAGATTTGGAGAACAGTTTAAGAAAAATAGGTATAAACGAACCTGACTATTTTCTTGAAAGTGCCGTAGAAGATGAAAAAGGCTGGAAATTTCGTTTTGA
Organism: uncultured Leptotrichia sp.; assembly: GCA_938017765.1. GTDB lineage: Bacteria > Fusobacteriota > Fusobacteriia > Fusobacteriales > Leptotrichiaceae > Pseudoleptotrichia. Next base: position 7,636 of record CALIJH010000054.1, on the reverse strand, counting down.
CAAAAATAATATGAATAAATCTCAAAATGACTTAAGTGGCAACCATTGGAATATTCTCTTAAAAAGCACTTGCCCTATGCTTCTATTTAATGGAGAAAATTCATGGGTTCTATCTTATGAACATGCTCTTGAAATCGAACGGAAAAGACCAAATACAAAAACCGTCATTATAAAAAATGCAGGACACGGAGTAAATTTCGACAGTCCTGATGAGTTTGTCAAATATGTCGTTGAGTTTTAAAATCCTGAATGATTTAAAACTTAATTTTTAAATATAATATTATTCTATCCAAAATTACTTACAAAATAAATAAACATTTTTCTGAGTTATTATAATTTTCTGCCTTTTATAATAACTTTCTCTTAAAGAATACACTATAAAATAAAATACAGTAATTAAAAAGAGGGTGTTTCATAAGTCAAAAATAATTTTACTAATATAAATATTATATATTTTTAAAAATCAAAATACGTTATTTTTATTGATTTTATACAAATAGTAAAATATATAAAATTTATGATTTAGTAATTTTATTTACTTTATGAAACAGCCTCTTTTATTTTGCTATTCTTCTTTATTATTCTTCGTCATCATCATCGTCGTCTTCATTATCATAATTCTGTATCTCCGTATAATGATTTTTTCTAAAACTTCTCACAATCAGGATTATACTGAAAATCCACTGAACTATAGTCCCCGGTATAATTCCAAACAAATCATATATCCAGCCTACAATTCTCGGAACTGCAAAATCTCCCAAAGTTCCTCCCAGATAAGATATAAATACATATCCTGCCCCAAAAAACCATATTAATCCAACAACTAAAGTAATCCATTCTATGCGATATTTTTTCATTTTCTCATTTTTCCTTTCGTTTAATCTATCTTCTTATTCATTCATTTTTCTCTTTAACTAATTTTGCCAGTATCCCGTTTAAAAACTCTTTTGTGTCATCATAAGAATATTTTTTCGCAATTTCCAAGACTTCATTTATTGCTATTTCATATCCGATATCTTTTATAAGAATTTCATAAAATGCTATTTTTAACAATACTTTTTCCAAAGTTCCCAATCTCTCATAAGTCCAACCGTCCAATACATTTTTTATTTTTTCTACGAGAATATCCTCTTTTTCAGTTATTTCAGTAACATAAGACTTTAAAAACTCAATTTTTTCTTCTTTTTTTATTTTATTTTCTTCTATTACTTCACTGATTCTTTTATCAATATCATTATCAATCAATTCTTTTTCAAAAAGAAGCTTGAATATTTCTTCTCTAATTTCCCTACGTGTCATTAAATTACCCTTTCCAAATCAGACTTATGTTAGATTAATTACTTTTTCCCTTATCATCAGTTTCAATCTCGGAAACTTCAGAAACAGCTGCTTGATTAATTTCTTCGACAGAATTTTCAACATCGTTTTTTTCAATATTACTTTTAATATTTTTTATTTCTGTTTCTTTAGGTGCTTCTATTATTTTCTTTTCCACTATCGTTTCACCTAAAACTTTTTTCAGCTTTACTTTACTCTTTTTCACTGTAATTCCCGTGGAATTGAACACATATTCAGAAAGTTTTTCCTGTATTTTGAGCAGTTTATCACTTAGATTATCTACATTATAAGTATCTACAACAGCTTCTACCACTACTGCCCTGCCGCTTGGATGAGATTTCACTTTTGAGTTTTTTATAATCTCCTGGGAACTTAAAAAATCTTTTGCCACTTCATTTATAGTTTTTATGGTAACTTCTATTTCTCCTGTTTTCGTCTTGACTTTCCTGTTTTGGGAATATTTTGTCATTTTATTTATATAAGACAGCAAAAATATAAGCAGATAAAGTATGGACAGCAATGCCAGTACTATTTTTACCCTTACGCTTCCTAAATCTACCATATTATCTAAAGTAATCAGATAGTCCGTTCTCATTATCAAATCAGATATACTTGCAAAAGCCACACCTAAAAGTCCGGCTATTACTGACAATCTCGCTAAAAATCCTAATATTGCTATCATAATTCACTCCTTTACTGATTATTCTTCCTCTACAGCTTCTACAGGTCCCGGTATTTTAGGAACATTTTCATCAGTATTGTCTTTAACTACTTTTTGTATATAGACATTAACTTCCTGTACTTTCAGCCCTGTCATTTCTGTTATTGCCTTTACTACTTTCGTCTGTATCTCTCCTGCCAGTGCCGGCAACTGATAACCTAACTTAGCAATAATGTACAAGTCCAGAGTACATTCAGTTTCTCCCACTTCTACATCTATCCCTTTATTTCCTCCGGAAGAAACACTTTGAAAAAATTTTGTTATTTCATTTTTCGGTGCGCTTCCTGCCAAGCTATATATCCCTTCTATTTCTGTTATTACAGATTCAGCGATAGTTGCCACTACATCAGATGATATACTTATATTTCCTAATTCATTCATTTTTTTACCTCCTGTTTTATCTTAATATTTATAAATTAATGTTACTTATTTGTTCAATACATCTTTAAAATGCGTTTCTATAAAGTTCGTATATATAGTTCCTTTGTTAAAGTCTTTATTATCAAGGACTTTCAAATGAAAAGGTATTGTAGTGTCTACTCCCTCAATGATAAATTCCCTTAAAGCCCTTTTCATTCTGCTTATAGCTTCTTCCCTCGTTTTGCCTTTAACTATCAACTTGGCAATCATAGAGTCATAATAAGGGGGAATTTCATAATTCTGATACGAATGTGAATCAATTCTTACTCCTATTCCGCCCGAAGGAATGTATTTTTCAAGAGTTCCCGATGACGGTAAAAATCCGTTTTCGGAGTCCTCGGCATTTATTCTGCATTCTATAGCATGTCCTGTTATTTCAATATCTTTCTGGGTAAAATCCAATTTTTCCCCTGCCGCCACTTTAATTTGTTCTTTTATCAGGTCTACCCCTGTTATTTCCTCACTTATTGTATGTTCTACCTGTATTCTTGTATTCATTTCCATAAAATAAAAATTCATATTTTTATCCACAAGAAATTCCAACGTTCCTACACTATCATAACCTATACCTTTGGCAAGTTTGGCTGCAAATTTTCCCATTTTTTCCCTTGTTCTTGCATCTATCCCTGCCGAAGGAGCCTCTTCTATTAATTTTTGATGTCTTCTCTGTATGGAACAGTCTCTTTCTCCAAGGTGAACTACATTTCCAAATTTATCTCCAATAACCTGTATTTCTACGTGTCTCGGTTCTTCGACATACTTTTCTATATAGACATCGGGATTTCCAAAAGCAGCTTTGGCTTCATTCTGTGCGGCGATAAAATTTTCTACAAGTTCTTTTTCATCATGAGCAATTCTCATTCCTTTTCCGCCGCCTCCTGCCGTAGCTTTTATCATAACAGGATAAGTTATCCATTCGGCAACTTTCTTAGCTTCTTCCACATCAGGTACTATCCCGTCGGAACCTTTTGTTATCGGCACTTTATTTTTTATGGCTGTTTCTCTCGCTGTCGCCTTGTCTCCCATCATATTTATAAGTTCAGGACTAGGCCCTATAAATACTATATTATTTTGTGCACATATCTTTGCAAAGGAAGCATTTTCAGCTAAAAATCCGTAACCTGGATGAATAGCTTCACTTCCTGTTATTTGAGCCGCAGATATTATATTCGGTATTTTCAGATATGAATCCGTACTGCTCGCAGGCCCTATACATAGGGCTTCATCTGCAAGTTTTACATGCAGCGAGTCAACATCAGCTTCCGAATATACTGCAACTGTCTTTATTCCTAATTCCCTTGCCGCCCTTATAATTCTTACTGCAATTTCTCCTCTGTTTGCTATTAATATTTTATTAAACATTGCTCCTCCCAAAATTTGTCTTGCCCAAAAACTATATTTTTAAATCCATTTTCTATAATTTTATTTTCAATTTCTTTTTTTAAGGCAATTTTTTAAAAATTTCTACAACAGTTCTATTATGAATAGAGGTTTTCCAAAATCTACATTGGACTGGTCAGAAATCAGTATTTCTTTTAATGTTCCGTCAAAACTTGACTTAACATCAGTATCTATACCGATAGTTCTAATTTTGGCAAGTCTCATACCTTTATGTACTTCCATTCCTTTTTCAATTCTTTCCAGTATTATTTCTCCGACATTTTTTGATTTTATAACTTCTTCTTTTGGTGTATCAGCTATTTTTTCAATAACTTCAACTTTCTTTTTCTCACTTTGCGGTATTTCTTTTGAAAGTGTCTCTGAATTTGTCAAAACAAGTTTTATCTTACCATATTTAACTTTTATTTCAGCCATTTCTTCTTCTTTCAGTATCTTCATCAACTCTTTTATATCTCTGAGTTCCATCTCTCCTCCTATGAGTTTATTTACAAAATCTTTTTATAATTTTATCATATAGATGTATTTTTTTCAATCTAACGTATTCTTATTTTTTTTCTTCCTACAAGCTTTATAAGTTCCGTCATAAATTTTTCTGATAAATTGACTTTATATTTACTGCTCTTAACTTCTTTTTTATTATTTTCTATATTCATTGCAAAAGACACCTGATTATTTCCCTTATTTTTTATTATAAGATTTTTTAGTTCGGAAACTTTTTCCTTACTTTCATTATCAATCAGAACATACAAATTCAAAGACTTATTTTCCTCCAAAGCATCAAGTTCATTAACCGTATTTATTATAAATGACTTTTTATTTCCGTCATAATTTATATGTCCCTCTGCCATGATGACAGTGTCTTCTATCAGTTTATAGCCGATATCTATAAAATTTTTTGGAAAACATATGGCTTCGATTACTCCCGTAAAATCTTCCATTTCAAATTTTGCCATAGGCTCTCCCGAGGATTTTGTTACAATTTTGTTTAGATTTTTTATAATTCCTATTATTCTTATTTTACTGAACTTCCCAAAATTATTTTTGTTTCTTGGGTCCTCCAGCTCGGAAATTTTCGTATGTTCTATCATTTCAGACAACTCCTTTTTCTCGTCTAAAGGATGACTTGAAACATATATTCCTAAATATTCTTTTTCATTTTTAAGGAGTATATTCTGAGGATACTCCTCATCTTTTTCCATAATAAAATCTCCGATTTTTCTGCTTTTTCCTCCGAACAGTATCATCTGCAAATCCTCTTCGGATTCATATTTTTTTTGGCTCCAGTCAAGAACCTTATTTATAGCGTTAAATTTTTCTTTTCTGTTTCCGTTAAGACTGTCAAGACTTCCTGACAGGATAAGAGATTCCAGCTGTTTTTTATTCAGTCCTTTCTGTTTCATCCTGTAGACAAAATCATCATAGGAAACAAAAAGACCGTTTTTTCTTTCTTCCATAATTTCCCTGACAAAGTTTCCGCCAACTCCTTTTATAGCTACCAGTCCAAATCTTATGCCGCTTTCTTCCACTTTAAAATCATAATCCGACATATTTACGTCAGGTACAAATATTTCTATATTCTTTTCCCTTGCTTCATTTATAAATAAAGACAATCTGTCTATATTATACATTTCAGTGGTCATTATTGCAGCAAAAAATTCTACAGGATAGTTTGCCTTGAAATATGCAGTCCAGTAAACTATAAGGGCGTAAGCGGCAGAGTGGGACTTATTAAATCCGTATCCTCCGAATTTATCTATCAAATCGTATATTTTTTCGGCTTTCTTACGGGAAACATTATTTTCCACAGCTTTATTTACAAATTTTTCTCTGTTTTCCTTTATTATTTCAGGAATTTTCTTTCCTATAGCACGTCTCAACTGGTCTGCTTCTCCAAGGGAATATTTTGCCATTTCACTGGCTATTTTCATTACTTGCTCCTGATACAGTATGACACCGTAAGTTTCCTCAAGTATATCCTTTAAAGATTCATCAGGATATTTTATTTCAGCTTTCGCATTCTTTGCAGCAATAAAATCATCTACCATTCCGCTTTGAAGAGGTCCGGGACGATACAAAGCGAGTAACGCCGTTATGTCATCAAATTTTTCAATTTTGACTTTTTTCATCAAGTTTCTTATCCCAGACGATTCACACTGAAATATTCCCAAAGTATCGGCTTTTGTCATAAGACTGTAAGCTTTTTTGTTTTCAAGATTTATATTTTCGAGTTTTATATTCTCTTTCCTTGTCTTTTCTATATTTTCCACGGTTTTTCTTAAAATCGTCAGATTTTTCAACCCCAAAAAATCCATTTTTAAAATCCCCAGCTCTTCCAGCTCTTTCATCTGATATTGAGTCGAAAGTATAGGAGTTTTCCCGTCAGAATAAGTTGGAATTTCTTCATCAAGCACATCTTTGGAAATTACTACTCCCGCAGCATGTACCGAAGCGTGTCTTGCTCTTCCCTCTATTTTCAGAGAATAGTCTATCATCGTTTTTATTTCAGTATCATTGTAATACATCTCTTTCAGTCTTTCTATAGAATACAATGCCCTGTTCAAATCCATATTAAAAGGGATAAGTTTAGCAACACTGTCAACTTTTTTCAGACTTATATTCAGCACACGTCCTACGTCCCTTATGGCAGCCCTTGCCTTAAGTGTTCCAAATGTTATTATATGGGCTACATGTTTATTTCCGTATTTATTCAGTACATAGTTTATTACTATTTCCCTCTGTTCCTGATCAAAATCTATATCAATATCGGGCATTGAAATCCTTTCAGGATTTAAAAATCTCTCAAATATAAGATTATATCTGATAGGATCTATATCTGTGATTTTCAAAGAATATGCGACCAAACTTCCTGCAGCGGATCCGCGACCGGGACCCACCATAATCCCGCTGTTCTTTGCATAGTTTATAAAATCCCATACGATTAAAAAGTACTCAACATAACCCATGTTCTCAATTACGCCAAGCTCATATTCAAGTCTTTCCTCCAGCTCATCCGTTATTTCATCGTACCTCTGTAAAAGACCTTCTCTGCACAACTTCCTCAAATATTCCTGACTTGTCAGTCCCTCAGGAGATCTAAACTCCGGAATATGATATTCACCAAATGTAAATTCTACATTACATCTCATGGCAATATCATGAGTATTATCCAAAGCTTCAGGAATTTCACCGAAAATCTCCCTCATTTCACCTTCACTCTTAAGATAAAATTGGTCATTTGGAAATTTCATTCGTTTCTCATCGTAAATACTTGTTGCCGTTTGTATAGCAAGCAAAATATCATGAGCTGCCGCATCATCTTTATTCACATAATGCACATCGTTGGTACATACTGTCGGGATTCCCGTTTCCTTCGACAACCTAAGTAATTCGGGATTTATCAATGCCTCTGCCTGTAATCCCTGATCCTGAAGTTCCAGATAAAAGTTACCCTGACCGAATATATCGTTAAGCTCCAGAGCTTCCTTTTTTGCACCTTCATAATCTCTATTCAGCAGTCTGGACTGAACCTTACCTGCCAGGCAGGCTGAAAGCGCTATAATCCCTTTACTATGTTTTCTTAAAACATTCCTGTCTATTCTCGGCTTATAGTAAAATCCTTTCGTAAATCCCATAGATACTATTTTGATCAGATTTTTATAGCCTTCATTATTTTCGGCAAGCAAAATCAGATGTCCATGTTGTTTGTCTTTATTTGGGTCTCTGTCCTCCATAGTTCGTGCCGCCGTATAAACCTCA
>CALIJH010000053.1 GCA_938017765.1 uncultured Leptotrichia sp. | reverse complement strand
GAGCAAATTCATCTTCCTTTTCTTCAGAAACGGAAGATGAATTTGCTCTTAGTTTAGTGTTTACTAACATAAATACTAAGAGTCCAATCAATATTACAAAGCCTATTCTTATGTCAAATGTAAATACAAGGCACATTATCAATATAGTTGTAAGCAGACCTTCAGTAGTCATCATTATTACCTTTGTAGCTGTATCCCCCAATACTTCCATGGTATTAGTAGTAACTGAAGTTATATATCCAAGAGAGTTTTCATTGAAATATCCCATTGGCAAATATTTAAGATGCTCAGCAATTTCTATCCTCTTATTAGCAGCAGTCTCATATCCTGCCTCTGTCTGCAACATCATAGACTTACTCCTAAGTAAGGTAACCCCTACAATACTTATAAGCATTATCCCAAGAGAGGTAAGGCAGGTATTTAGGGTAACATTGTTTTCTATTACAGCCTTAATCATTACAAAGGTGGCAGGTACACGAAGAGCCTCAAAAAAAGCTTTTAAAACGCCAAAAAATATTGATATTTTAAATTTCTTCTTATTTTTTTATTTAATGACTTTTCTATAAGTAACAAGTAAAGGATTCCACACACTCGCATTCGTAGGAGAGTAAGCAAAATCGATATCAATGAACTTTTCAATAGGCGTTTCGAGAGTGATAACTATGGCTATCTGGTCTATAAACTGTGCTACAGCTTCTTTTCCTGCCATTGCTCCTCCGAGCAGAACTTTTTTATCTTTATCATAGATTATTTCTGTATGGGCAGGAACCGAGTCTGCAAACCCTGAATTTTTATACATTGCCCTCATTTCTATTTTTTCGGCATTATATCCTAAGTCCAAAGCTTCCTGAAGAGATAATCCTGTTTGAGCAAGTTTAATATCGTAAAATGATGTAGCAAAGGATCTTAAAAGCCCTTTCCAGTGTATGTCCTGTCCCGAAAGATGTTTGGCAAGAAGCATTCCGTGCTTATTGGCAACATCTCCGAAAGGAGCATATAAATTTCTGTCGGTATTGTAATATTTATTGAAAACACAGTCTCCTATAGCATAAACATCTGATATGTTAGTTTTAAACTTGTCATTTACAACTATTTTTCCTTTATCTGTTTCAAGCTGTTCAGGAATAAACTCTATATTTGGAGTAATCCCGATACTGAATAATGCAATGTCAAAACTTACTGTTTCTCCGTTGTCCAATTTTACAGATTTGGCAATACCGTTTTCAGAAATAATTTCCGTTACTCCTGCATTTAATTTCAAATCAATATTTCTTTCCTTTATTTCATTGTAAATACCTTTTTTCAAATTTTCCGAAATTGACGGCAAAATTTCACCCGCTTTTTCTACGATAGTTACATTTAATCCTAATTTTTTAAAATTTTCAGCAACTTCAAGACCTATAAATCCTGCGCCCGCAATTAGGGCATTTTTCAAAGTGCTTTTGTTTTTCGTGATGTATTCCTTTATTTTTATGGCGTCTGCTGCGTGAGACAGAGTAAATATATTGTCAAGTTTGGGAGAATATCCTTTTATATTAGGAATAAAAGATTTTGCACCTACAGCTAACACAAGCTTATCATAGCCAAAAATACCGTTGATTTCATTATCTGCAACGTTCAATGTTTTATTTTTAAAGTCAATGTCTGTTACTTCATGATTTATTTTTACATTTACTCCCCTTTTTATAAAGTCTTCAGCAGTTCCCAGAACTACATCGTTTATTGATAATTCATCCGCTATATAGTAGGGAGTGGGACAACCTGCCCACGCTACATAAGGAGATTTTTCAAAAAGAAATATCTCATGGTCGGGATTTGCTTTTTTATATTGAGTGGAGAACATCATTCCTGCTGCTCCGCCTCCAATTACAGCTATTTTCATTTTATTACCTGCTTTCGTGTTATTTTATTTTAATATTTAATTTACAAGATTATTCAGTAAATATCTTAATCTGCTCGAGACCATTTTTATTCCGACTTTATTATCTTTTCCTCTCGGAATGATGACGTCCGCATATCTTTTGGACGGCTCGACAAATTCCAAATGCATTGGTTTTACCGTAGCCATATATTGATTTTTAATGCTTTCAAAAGTTCTTCCCCGTTCTTTTAAATCCCGCTCTATTCTACGCAGGAGCCTTTCGTCATCATCGGTGTCTACAAAGATTTTTGCATCAAACAGATTTCTTATTTTCTCCATTGCCAGAATGAGAATGCCTTCGACTATTATAAGATTTGCAGGCTCTATATGTTCGGTTTCATTTATCCTGTTGTAAATCTGGAAATCATAAATGGGTTTTTCAATGGAATGACCGTCCCTAAGTTTAAGGATATGTTCTTCAAGTAAGTCAAAATCTATCAAATCAGGATGATCGTAATTTAATTTAACTCTTTCATCATAAGTCAGATTATCCATTTTTTTATAATACGAATCCTGCTCCAACAAGATAGAGTTGATATGAGTTTTCTGCAATTCTTCGAGAATAGATTTTGTAACACTCGTCTTACCTGAAGCGGTTCCTCCTGCAATGCCTACAACTATTGTTTTATAATCCATTAAAAATCAGCCTCCTGTAATCATTATAAAAAGTATATAACAGATGAGGAAAATTTTCAAGAAAATTTATTAAAACTAAGCATAATCAAATGAATAAATGGTATATCATTATAGTAAAGAATTTAAATTTTAAATAAAAAGAAGTAAAAATATAAGATGAAAGGAGTTTTTGCTATGAGTAAAAGTTCAGAAACTGAAAAAATGAAAAAAGTAAAGGAAATATTGGAAAATAATAATGCCTTATCTCATGCTATGACTTTATTACAATGGGATTTGGAAACGGAAGCTCCTGCTATGGCAGTCGACAGGGTTTCAAAGACATTGGGCTATTTTGCAGGAGAAAGTTATTCGATGATTATAAATGAAGATTTTAAAAATCTTGTATACAGTATAAATACCGATGAATTGGATGAAATTGATAGAAAAATAATAGAAGAATTGAAAAAAGAATCTTTTGAAAAGCTGGAAAAAATTCCTAAAGAAGAGCATACAAAATATTCCGAGCTGAGAGTAGTTTCCACAAGAAAATGGGAAGAAGCAAAAAACAAGGATGATTATAACATTTTTAAATCTTATTTGAGTGATATGATAGAATTTAATAAAAGATTTATAAAATATAGAGGATATAAAGATAATCCTTATAATACATTGCTTGATGATTATGAACCTGAAATTACTGTAGAGGAATTGGATAAATTTTTTGAAAATATAAAAAATGAGTTATCCCCCTTCATAAAGAAAATTATTTCAAAAGAAAAATCAGACAAGGAAAAGGAAATAAAAGAAAAATTCAGAAAAATGTTTTTTAATATTGAAAAACAGAAAGAATTATCAATGTATATCCTAAATCTTATAAAATTTGATTTTGACAAGGGAGTTCTCAAGGAAAGCGAACATCCTTTTACGACAAATATAAACAATAAAGATGTAAGAATTACAACTCATTATTATGAAAATGATCTGCTGTCATCAATTTATTCTACTATACATGAGGGAGGGCATGCTTTATATGAGCAGCATATAGATGATAAAATAGCCGACAGTATACTCGGAACAGGAGTATCAATGGGAATACATGAATCCCAGTCGAGAATTTTTGAAAATATGTTCGGCAGAAGCAAAGAATTTTTAAAATTTTTATATCCGAAAGTGGATGAAGTATTTGGACTGAAAAAAGAAGGAATAGATTTTGATAGTTTCTATAAATTTGCCAATGAGGTGCAGGCTTCATTTATAAGAACAGACGCAGATGAGCTGACTTATCCGATACACGTTCTCATCAGATACGAACTTGAAAAAGAAATCTTTAGTAATCCTGATGAAAAGACTGATACTGATAAACTTGCTAAAAAATGGGCAGACAAATATGAAGAATATTTAGGGATAAGACCTGAAACTTATAAGAAAGGTATTTTACAGGATGTTCACTGGGCTGAAGGATTGTTCGGATATTTTCCGTCCTATGCTTTGGGAACGGCTTATGCAGCCCAGATATATAATGCTATAAATGAAAGGGTGAACATTAGTAAGGAGTTGGAAAAAGGAGAATTTTCAAAGATTAACGATATTTTAAGAGAAAAAATCCATAAATATGGAAAGCTCAAAAATCCTAAAGAATTAATTCTAAATATGACAGGGAAAACTTTTGATTCAAGACATTATATAAACTATTTAAAAGAAAAATTTTCCGAAATATATGATTTGAAATAATGTATGAACCGAATATAATTTGAAATTATATGTGATTTTAAAAATATGATTTGGAATAATATGTAATTTTAAGAATATATAATTCAAAATAATATGATTTAAAAAATATAATTTGAAAAATACATAATTTAAATAGTTATGATTTGAAATAGAGAAGATTTTGAAACAGAAAGGAGAATAATCGAATTTTAAATAAAACTTTACTAAAAAATTCGATTTTAAAATGGTTATGATACAGACACAGAAAAAAATTGAAAAAATCCAGAAAAAATTTGAAGATATGGAAGTAAAAAGTTTTGCGAGAGAAGTTGTGGAATTTATTGATGACAGTCCGAGTACATATCATGTAGCCAAAAATTGTTCAGACATTTTGGAAGAAAACGGTTTTAAAAGACTGAACCCTAAAGATAAATGGAAATTAAAAAAAGGCGGAAAATATTATTTGAAAAGATCAAACTCAACAGTGATTGCTTTTACATTGGGAACAGAGATAAATTTGAAAAAGGGATTTAAAATATTCGGTTCCCATACCGATTCGCCGGGATTTAGAATAAAGCCCTATCCTGAAATGATGACTGAAAATGTGATAAGACTGAATACTGAAGTTTATGGAGGTCCTATACTGAGTACATGGTTTGACAGACCTCTGTCTATAGCAGGAAGAGTAATTGTGAGAAGTGATGATCTGTTTATGCCTAAAACAGTAAGAATAAAAATAGATGAGCCGTTAATGACAATACCTAATCTTGCTATTCATCAAAATAGAGAAGTAAATAACGGTGTAAAAATCGATAAACAGAATGATACTTTACCTATGATAGCACTGGTAAATGATAAATTTGAAAAAGAAAATTATTTGTTAAACTTGATATTGGACAGAACAGGCATAAAAAAAGAAGATGTCCTTGATTTTGACTTGTTTGTATACTCTATTGAAAAAGGAACATTATTAGGGGCAAATGAAGAACTTATTTCCGCTCCTAAACTTGACAATCTTGTGTCAGTTTATGCAGGGCTTTTAGGATTGATAGAAGCGGAAGATATTCATGACCAAATAAATATTTTTGTAGGTTTTGATAATGAGGAAATAGGAAGTGCTACAAAACAGGGAGCTGATTCAAATTATCTTTTGAATACCCTCGAAAGAATAATGTGTTCATTAGGTTATGACAGAGGAGAATTTCTACAAATGTTGAACTGCTCATTCCTGCTGTCTGCTGACGGAGCCCATGCGGCTCATCCTGCACATATGGATAAGACGGATCCTACAAGCAGAGGAAGGATAAATGAAGGAATATCGATAAAAATAAGTGCCAATCAGCGATATACCTCTGACGGATTTTCCATTTCGGTACTGAAACAGATAATAGAAGGAACTGACATCAAAATACAGCCATTTGTAAATCAGTCCAATGAAAGAGGAGGAAGTACCATAGGGCCTATTTCTTCCACTCATCTGGATATAGACGCCATAGATTTGGGTGTACCTATGCTGGCGATGCATTCGGTAAGGGAGTTGTGCGGAATTTATGATGTATTTTATTTAAAGGAACTTGCCAAAGAATTTTTTAATAAAAATTAGGAGAGATGTATATATAAACCAGATTGTAATCGAGGTTATTTTATAATAATAGAAAATTGCAAAATAACCTTATTTTTAGTATAATAAAATAAAAAGTATTTTTATGAAAGAAGAACAAAATGAAAACATATTTTGAGCTGTTCTGGATATTTTTCAAAATAGGGACTTTTACTCTTGGGGGCGGTTATGCTATGGTTCCGCTTATTCAGGATGAAATTGTAAATAAAAAGAAATGGATAGAAAAAGAAGAATTTATTAATCTGCTGGCACTGGCACAGTCATCTCCCGGAGCTTTGGCAATAAATGTGGCGGTATTCGTAGGATTTAAGATAAAAAAATATATAGGGATGTTTGCCACTGTTATGGGGGCAGTGTTACCTGCATTTCTAATTATATGGCTGCTTGCGGCTTTATTTAAGAATTTTCAGAACAATCCTTATGTAATAAAAGCATTCAAGGCAATAAGACCTATGGTCGTGGCACTTATAGGAGGTAGTGTATATACTATAGGAAAACAGGCAAAGATAAATAAATTTACATTGATTATCGTTCTGGTAATAGCAGTTCTCGTTTCACAGTTTAAGTTTCCACCTATAATGGTTATAATAGTGGGAGCAATAGCGGGAAATATCTGGATGATGAACAGAAAGGGGGCTAAATAATGACGGAACTATGGACTTTATTTGTGGTGTTCTTTAAAATAGGACTGTTCAGCTTTGGAGGAGGATATGCCATTCTTCCTTTGATACAGAAAGAAGTTGTAGTAATTCATAAATGGATAACGGTATCCCAATTTACTGATATTGTTGCCGTATCTCAAGTGACGCCGGGACCTATAGCGATAAATTCTTCGACTTATGTAGGTTATCTCGTTACGGGAAATGTGATAGGGGCAACGGTTGCAACAGTCGGACTGATAATGCCTTCAGTCATAATTATGACTGTATTCAGCATATTTTTCTTGAAATTTCAGGATAATAAGTACATAAGCAATGCTTTTGCAGGATTAAGAGTAGTCGTTGTAGGACTTATTTTATCAGCAACACTGCTTTTAATGGATAAAGATAATTTTATTGATTTTAAAAGTATTATAATATTTGGAGTAACTTTACTTTTATTTTTGAAATGGAAAGTAAATGCCATATGGCTGACAGTTGGAGCTGCAATAGTAGGAATATTGATATATTAAGAAATATATAAATATATAAAATTATGGAGGTTGAAAATGAAATTAATCGATATAAAAAGTATAGTTAGCGTTTTTCAGGTAAGTGATATTGAAAAATCATTGTTATGGTATAAAAAATGGCTTGGAGAACCTGATGTTATTCCAATGGAAGGAGTTGCTGAATACGAGCTAAGTAAAGATACATGGTTGCAGTTGTCATATGAAGGAAATGAAAATATTGAGAAAAGTGCTATTATTATTGGGATAGAGGATATAAAAAGTTGTAAGGAAACATTTGAAAATAATGGAATAAAAACTGGTGAAATACAGGACTATGAAATTGTTCTTGTATTTGATATACATGATCCTGACGGGAACAGAATTTCCTTTGTACAGGAAGTATAAAAATATCGAAAATATTTTTGATATTTTTATATAAAATTTTAAAATAATATGATATAATCAGATAAGTTTGTATTTGACAAACTTATTTTTAAGTTAAAAAAATTAATATAGTTGGGAGTTGAAAGGAGAAAACATTGAAAAAAAATCTTGAAATTAAAAATGTAGGAAAAACTTTTGGGAAAGAAGAAATTTTAAAAAATGTCAACATCGAAATAAAAAAAGGAGAATTTTTTTCATTATTAGGTCCGTCGGGTTGCGGAAAAACAACGTTACTGAGAATGATTGCGGGATTTATAAGGCCTGATAGCGGCTCTATTTCCATAAATGGAGAAGTTATAGACCGTTTAAATCCTAATGAAAGAAATGTAAATACTGTTTTTCAGAATTATGCTTTGTTTCCTAATATGACTGTATTTGAAAATGTGGCATTTCCTTTGAAAATAAAAAAAGTTTCTAAAAATGAGATAGAAAAGGAAGTGCTGAAATATCTGGAATTGGTAGGATTACAGGAACATAAGGATAAGATGCCTTCAAATCTTTCAGGGGGACAAAAACAGAGAGTTTCCATTGCAAGAGCATTAATCAGTAAGCCTGATGTATTACTGCTCGACGAGCCGCTTTCAGCCCTTGATGCAAAATTGAGACAGAAATTATTAATAGAATTGGATACTATACACGATGAAGTTGGAATAACTTTCGTATTTGTAACTCACGACCAAGAGGAAGCCCTTAGTGTTTCTGACAGAATAGCAGTTATGAATAAAGGGGAAGTTTTACAAATAGGAACTCCTAACGAAATATATGAAATGCCGTCCAACGCTTTTGTTGCGGACTTTATCGGAGAAACAAACTTTATCGAAGGAAAAGTTACCGAAGTATATGATAAATACGGTTATGCAGAAAACAGCGAACTGGGAAGATTTAAGATAGAACTTGATAAACCCTTAAAAATCGGGGACAATGTAAAACTCACATTGAGACCTGAAAAAATAAAAGTGGATACGGAACCTAAATATACCGACGATGATAATTATAAAGTGATAAAAGGAACTGTAGACGAAGTTATCTATACAGGGTTCCAAAGTAAGCTATTTATAAAAGTCGACGGTGTAAACAGAATAATTAACGCATATGACCAGCACAGAAAGTTTTTGACTGAAGAAGAGCTTTTTGAATGGAAAGAAAGAGTTTATTTTTACTGGCATTATGAAGATGCTTATTTAGTGGAGGTGAACTGATATTGGCAAAAAAAAGTGTAAAAAAGATAAATGAAAACGGACCGCTAAAATGGGCATACTATTTGCCTATCAGTTTATGGATGACTTTATTTTTCGGATTTCCGACTTTGATAATAGTATATTTCAGTTTTCTGAAAAAAGGTGCTTATGGAGGAATTGCAAGACCTTTAAAACATACATTATCAGCCTATAATCTGATTTTTACGTCCAATGATATAATGAAAGTGGTGTTCAAGACATTAAATATATCCATATGGATTACAGGGATTACATTGTTTCTTGCAATTCCTGTTTCCTATTATATATCAAGGTCAAAATATAAAAATTTGTGGTTGTTGCTCATAGTAATACCTTTCTGGACAAATTTTCTTGTAAGAATATTTTCATTTATAGCGATATTGGGAAATAACGGAATAATAAATCAGTTTTTGACAGGAGTTTTAGGACTTAAGACCCCGTTACCTCTGTTATATAACAGAAATGCGGTAATAATAATAAGTGTATATGTTTTTCTGCCTTATGCCATTTTGCCGCTTTATTCGGCAATAGAAAAATTTGATTTCTCGCTTCTTGACGCTGCCAGCGATTTGGGAGCAAATAAATTTCAGGCATTGATAAGGGTGTTTATTCCCGGAATAAAATCAGGTATAGTAACGGCACTCATCTTTACATTTGTTCCTGCAATAGGCTCTTATGCAGTTCCTGATTTGGTAGGCGGAACCGACGGAGTAATGCTCGGGAATATTATTGCAAACAGAATGTTTCAACTAAGAGACTGGCCTACTGCTTCGGCAATTTCTACCGTTTTTATAGTGATAACGACTTTTGGAGTATGGCTGTCAATGAAAATGAAAAAGGAGGAGGAAGAATAATGAATGATAAAAGAAGAATTTCCCTATTATTTTTCGTACTTGTGATGATATTTTTCTATTTGCCGATAGTCATGCTTATTACATTATCTTTTAACAGCTCCAAAAGTTTTTCATTAAGCGGGTTTTCATTGAGATGGTATATAGAACTGTTTCAAAATTCTCCTGAATTGTGGACAGCTTTTGGAAGAAGTCTTGTAATAGGAATAACTTCTTCAATATTTTCAGTAGCTGTAGCAACATTCGGAGCAATAGGAATAAAATGGTACAATTCAAGAATAAAAAATTATGTAAAGTTTCTGAATTATATCCCATTGATATTACCCGACCTTATAATAGGGGTATCCCTCCTTATTTTCTTTAATATGCAGGTAGGAATGTATAAAGGGATTGAAATGGGGATGACAACTGTCTTTATAGCTCATACTACATTCAATATTCCCTTTTCATTATTTATAATAATGGCAAGACTGGATGAGTTTGATTATTCGATAGTGGAAGCTTCAAGAGATTTGGGAGCGAGTGAAGTGCAGACACTGATAAAAGTCATATTACCTGCAATGATGCCGGGGATTATTTCAGCATTTTTAATGGCAATGACAATGTCTCTTGATGATTTTGTAATCACAAGTTTTGTTACGGGAACAAATTCCAATACACTTCCTGTACAGATATATTCGATGATAAAATTTGGAGTATCACCGGTTATAAACGCATTATCGACTATATTAATAGTAGGAACGATAGTTCTTTCCCTTTCGAGCAGAAAGTTACAGAAATATATGCTGTCATAAAAAATAATTAAGATAAATTGAAAAAATATGATATAATACTCTAATTAGGAAAAATAGAAAGAAGGTAAAAAATTAAATGCAAAGATTTGAAGATTACGGATTGAGCAGAGAGGTGCTTGATGCGTTGGGAAAAAAAGGTTTTGAGGAACCAAGTGATATACAGAAGTTAGTAATACCCGAATTATTAAAAGAAAGAACCCATTTAATAGGACAGGCACAGACAGGGACAGGGAAAACTGCGGCATTCGGTATTCCCATACTGGAAACACTGGAGCCTGACAAAACGGTAAAAGCTCTGATACTTGCACCTACGAGAGAGCTGGCGAATCAAGTTGCGGATGAGATATATTCATTAAAAGGAAAAAAAGATATAAAAGTTTTGGCTGTTTACGGCGGGGCTTCCATAGAAAATCAGATTAAGAAACTGAAATCGGGAGTCGACATAGTAGTCGGTACGCCAGGAAGAGTAATGGATTTGATGAGGAAGAAAGTCCTGAAAGTAAGCAATCTTGACTATTTTGTCCTTGATGAAGCCGATGAAATGCTGAATATGGGATTTATCGAAGATATTGAACTTATCCTTGAAGAAACTAATGATGAGAAAAAAATGCTGTTTTTTTCAGCAACTATACCAAAAACAATAATGAGCATAGCTAAGAAATTCATGAAAGACTATAAACTGCTGAAAGTGGAAAAACAGGAACTGACGACTGATCTGACGGAGCAGATATATTATGAAGTAAAGCAGGAAGACAAATTTGAAGCATTGTGCAGAGTTCTGGACTATACGCAGAATTTTTACGGAATAGTTTTCTGTAGAACAAAATCCGAAGTTGACGAAGTAACAAATAAACTGAAAGCAAGAAACTATGATGCGGAATGTATTCACGGAGATATTACTCAAGGATTGAGACAGAAAGCCCTTGACCTTTTCAAAAAGAAAATTTTGACAATATTAGTCGCTACAGATGTGGCAGCAAGAGGAATAGACGTGAGCAACCTGACTCATGTTATAAACTATTCCATACCTCAGGAAGCCGAATCTTACGTTCATAGAATAGGTAGAACAGGTAGAGCGGGACATAAAGGAATAGCGATCACTTTTGTTACTCCAAGAGAGGCAAGAACTCTGGCTCAGATAAAAAGAGTTACAAAAACTGATATCAAAAGAGAGTCTATCCCTAATGTAACCGAAATTTTGAATGCAAAAGAAGAAGCGTTAGTAGCATACATAGATGAAATTATTAAAGAAGAAGACTATAAAAGCTATGAACATCTGACTGAAAAACTGATTGACGGGAGAGATCCTAAACATGTATTGTCATCTCTTTTGAGACATTTTTATGAAGATGAGTTTCTACCTGAAAGTTACAGTGAAATAGAAGATGTAAAAGTGAAAATCGATGACAGAACAAGATTATTTATCGCCCTTGGAAGTAAAGACGGGTATAATCCGGGAAGATTGCTTGATTTATTAAATAAAAAAGCAAAAACTCCGGGCAGAAAAGTAAAAGACATTAAAATTATGGATAAATACTCGTTTATAACTGTACCTTTACAGGAAGCGGAATATATAATGAGAGCGTTGAATTCCAAAAAAGATTCCAAGCCTTTAGTCGAAAAAGCCACAGGGACGCAGCATTCATCAGGTAAATCGGAAGAAAAGAAATCCGACAGACGTTCAAAAGGCAGAAAAAAATCTGAAAAAGAAACATCGAAAAAATCCAAAAAATCAGGAGAGAAAAAAACGTCTTCGAAAACAAGTTCAAAAACAAAAGAAAAAAATAAAAAATCTGAAAAATCTTCTTCAAAGAAGAAAAAAAGTAAATAAATTTAAAATATAGTTATAAAAGAAACTCAATAAATTCTGTCTGAGAAATTGTATTGAGCTTTTCTTTTATAAATTTATGGAAAGAAGGAAAAACAAGTATGAAAAGAATTTTAATAATATCAATTTTAGCAGGATTGGCAGTGATGTCATGCGGAAAAACACAGACTGAAACTACTGAAAAATCCAAAGGGGCAGATACTTTGTACACTCAATATTTGGACACTCTGAAATCTGAAAATAATTTGAAAATAACAATGGGAGGGAAGCCTGTTACTATTGTGGGGAAAGAAACGAAAATAGGAGACAAACTGAAAGAAGTACTGTTGACAATGAACTCTAAATTGGAAGATAAAAATATACTTGAGGATAAAGCAGTCAAAGTTATATATACTGCACCGTCTCTTGATACAAAAGTCTGCTCCATTCAGACAAAAATGCTGAATACGGCAGCAGAAAAATTCCTCGATGTGAAATTTTATTCTGTAACTGTAGATACACCGTTTGCACAGGAGAGATTTTGTTCAAATAACGGGATAAATAGCCTCAAGCCGGCTTCAGACTATAAATATCATCAGTTTGGCATTCAGAACGGTCTACTAATTAAAGAAGCAGGATTGCTTACAAGAGCTTTGATGATAGTCGATGAAAATAATATTGTAAAATATATAGAATATGTAAAAGAAGAAGGAAATGAAGCTGATGTGGATAAGGCTATGAAATTTCTGGAAAAAGAAATGGTGAAAAAATAGAATATTAATTGAATAAAAAAATTTTAATAATAAAAATCGTCTTTTTAAAATATTATGTGATAATATTTAGCTTAAGACGATTTTTTTATTGCTATGCTTAAGTCGTAAAATTTTAATAATATAATATATAATCAAAATCATAAAGTGAAAAAAACAAACAATATATGTTTTAATTAAAATATCTGATTTTAAGCATAAATTTTGTTTATTCAAAATTTTAAAAAAAATATTTTTGAAATATTGACATTTTATGGAAATAAGATATAATTTTATTAAGATAAGCATAATGTTTTTTAATTAAGAAAAAATTTATATAAAATTTTTACTAAGATTGTTAATAAATATTGATACAAAAATGTTCAATAAGTAAATTAATAAGAGTAGGAATAATAATGATAAAGAATAGTGATAGTGGAAAACAATAGTGAAATCAATAGAATATTGTAAATAATATTTTGCAAAAAATATACTTGTTTCGTTGTTCTAATGTGATTGTTTTTGCTGTAATATAGTGTACTGTAAAAATATATTTATTTCATTTGCAAAATTTTACTTATTCAAAACAGT
>CALIJH010000052.1 GCA_938017765.1 uncultured Leptotrichia sp. | reverse complement strand
CTGAAATCCATATCCTTAGACCTACTTTATGTCCGCTAAAGATTCCCAGCAATGGAACGATAACGATATAAATTACGACGATAAAACCAGCTCTCCCAACTGGCACAGTTGTGAGTCCTACCTGCTGTAAATTCGATGCCATCCCGAGCATCGTCCCACACACGACACTCCCTACGAGCAAGTTCATCTTCCGAGTTCTTACTACGTTCTCACCATGAAGCTTTTTACTAAAGAATTCCCTTGGTTTTGCAGCTTTTATGACTAGAGGCATAAGAGTTAATCCCCCAATAATCATTCGTGCTCCGTTAAAAAAGTATGGACCTATAGAATCCATCCCCATCTTCTGAGCTATGAATCCACTTCCCCAGATAATCGCAACTATTAGCAGTGCAATATTTCCCTTGTTCTTATTGCTCATATGATAAGTCCCCCTAATCACCTAATCATATTGAAGGGTTATTGGTGTTTGTCAGCATTTACCTTGTCTGATTTAATAATAACTAGGATATCACCATTACTGAATCCCTTTAATAAATAGTCCCAAATATATAGTAAAATTATAACATGCAAGCATATTAAGGTGTACAATACCGCAATTATATATGATAAGCTATGTAATTTTTTGGTATAATAAGACATCAATAAGATTGATACTAGAGGAGGAATCGACTTGATAGAAACTGACCACATCATACTTCGCAAGGCATCCTTTGCCGATTGCGACCTTTTCGCAGAATGGGAGTCGCGAGAAACTGTAATCGAGCATTTCTGTACGACAGGCAAAAGAAATCTCGATACTATAACCGACGAATTTCACAATGTCATCCACGATCCATCTCGCGAATGGATGACAATAGTTGAGAAATCTAGTAAAAAACCTCTGGGAAAAATAGATATCACTAACATTGATTCCATCAATGATTCGTTAAATATCGCAATCATTTATCTCGCTGACGAAACGGCTCGCGGCAAAGGTTATGGAACAGAATCCATGGAAGCTCTTCTTCGCCACGCTTTCGAGGAGCTCGGCACACATAGAGTTACCGTTTCTCATTTTCCCGACGATAAAGTCGCTTCAAACCTATACACAAAGCTAGGTTTCAGAACAGAAGGCATACTCAAACTAGCCGGGAAACGCAGTAATGAGTATTTCGACATGGAGCTTAGGGCTATTCTAGTGGAAGAATGGGATGAACAGAACGAAATAAAAGCCTTAAATGCTTGACTTTAAACACTTTGAGTAATATAATTTTTAGGCATATTGTGCAAATGGAGCAGGGCTCTGCCCGGTAGCTCCGACACTAAGTTATTTTTAGTATGTCGAACAAGATCTTTAGATCCTAGTAGACAGTGCCGAAACCGATCTTCGGATCTGAGTAGGTAGAAAGGACAGAAAATGAAGTCTTACATCGCTAAGCCTGCAGATATCGACCACAAGTGGTATGTTATCGATGCAGAGAACAAGACTCTAGGTAAGATTGCAGCTGAGATTGCAATGATCCTAAGAGGAAAGAAGAAGCCTATCTACACACCTCACGTTGACTGCGGAGATTACGTAGTTGTTGTAAACGCTGAGAAGGTAGCAGTAACTGGCAAGAAAGAAAAGCAGAAGATTTACAAGAGCCACAGCGGATATCCAGGTGGTCTCAAGGAGACAACTCTTGCAGAACTTCGCGCTAAGAAGCCAGAAGAGATCATCCGTCACGCTGTTAAAGGCATGATGCCTAAGGGCAAGCTCGGCAGACAGATGTTCAAGAAGCTAAAGGTATACGCAGGACCTGAGCATCCACATGCTGCACAGAATCCTGAAGAGTGGACATTCTAGGAAGGGAGGATTAGAAGATGGCTAAAGAAATGTATCAGGCAACAGGAAGAAGAAAATCTTCAATTGCTAGAGTCAGATTACTCCCTGGAACAGGAAGAATCGTTGTAAACAAGAAGGATCTCGAAGATTACTTCGGACTTGAAGTTCTTAAGAACGAGGTTAAGAGACCTTTCGAAATCACTGGAACAACTGGAAAGTACGATGTAATCGCACTAGTCAACGGTGGTGGTACAACTGGACAGGCTGGAGCACTTAGACACGGTATCTCAAGAGCACTTTGCGAAGTAGATGCTGACGCTAACAGACCAGCACTTAAGGCCGCTGGATTCCTAACGAGAGACCCTCGTATGAAGGAAAGAAAGAAGTACGGTCTCAAGAAAGCTAGAAGAGCTAGCCAGTTCTCGAAGCGTTAATCTTATAGGACTTAAAAATTCCTGGGTTTCATAAGAATCCAGGAATTTTTTATTTATACTAGCTTTTTTATTTTTAATTATTCAAATAATGATTCGCCATCGCTATTACTTTTGTTTACAAATTTCACTAAATCACGGAGTGATTTATTTTTGTTTTTTGACATGTAGACTAGTAGCAAAATCTCTGTAAACGTCTCCCCTAAACTCTCCATATACATGTCTTCAATCGCTGTCATCTCCTCTTTTGGCTGGATAGCAAACCCCTGCCCAAGCGCAATTAAAGTAGTCTGATTTGATACCGTATCAACTACACGTACATCTGAAAAAGTACTTTTATATATGCTTTTGAGATTATCTCTACAGTATTCATGATACTCACTTTCAACTGCTTTGGTTATAAGTGGTAAATTCTCTATGACTTTCCCAACACTTCCATATTTAATCACGCTTTCTTGAGAGCAGCACAAAACATCGTGTGCAGCTCCGATTTCCATCTTCTCTATGCCAAGTGTATTTTCACTTAGCATTGTGACATCAGGAATAATCATCGCATCTATTGATTCCATCTCCAGCATGTTTATCAATTGATCTTTGTCCTTAAACTCTACTTCGAAGGACATATCCTGATTCATAGCTTTGTATTTTCTTAGAAAATTAACTGGTAGATAGTCTCCTGCAATTCCAATTCTAAGGAGTTTATCTTTCTCATTCTCAATTTGTTTTAATAAGCTCTCATACTGTCCGTTTATCTCTTTTACACCTACATAAAATTTTTCTCCGGCTTCAGTCAAACTGACTCCTTTATTAGTTCGGTAGAATAGCGTACATCCGATTTCATTTTCTAATTTATTAATATACTTACCTATTGCAGTCTGCGTAATATTGCAAGCTTCAGCAGCTTTAGAAAAATTCAATAATTCTGCTGCAGCAATAAAATATTTCAGTTTAATTAAATCCATTTATCCTTTTCCTAAAATTAATCATAATTTATAATATGCTTGAAATTACAGCGATTATAACACACCCCTTCAGTAGATTAAACCTTGTTATTCCAAAAAGTACTAGACATATGATTATATTTCGGTACTGGTTTTTTAATAGTTAATATATAGTAATATCTATCTTTTTTAATTGTAAATAAACATTTTATTATTACTTTTATTATAGGAGGAACAATGAAAGATAATTCAAAACCAAAGGCGAAAGGGCCGATTATTGTGACCATGGGTCTCGCTCTTTTCGCAACTCAATTTGGCGCGGGCAACCTTATATTTCCGCCATTCCTCGGCCAGCAGACAGGGAGCAACTGGCTAGTAGGATTTGTAGGATTTTTTATCATGGATGTTGGGCTAGCTGCCTTAGCTATTTATTCTGTTGTTGCTAACAGAGAAGGAACGGTAGACGGAGTAACTAACAAGATTGGAACCATACCTGGTAAGGTATTCGTATCCATCATTCTGCTGTTACTCGGACCTATCATCTGTATTCCAAGGACATCCGCTACTACTTACGAGATGGGTATTAAGGGATTGCTACCAGGCGTTCCGCTATGGGCATTCAGTCTAATGTTCTTCGCGGTGACTGCTATTCTTGCACTCAATCCTTCTGGTGTTGTAGATGTCATAGGAAAGTTCCTTACACCGCTTTTACTCCTAGTAATGGTTATTTTAATCGTACTCGGAATCGTTAATCCAATCGGTGCACCTATTGGAACAAAGGATCTTGTTCCATTCCAGACTGGAATTGTCAATGGTTATCAAACTCTCGATGGTATTGGCGGAGTAACAGTAACTATCATTCTCATAGTTGCTGCAAAGAAATATGGATTTACTGAAAAGAAAGATGTAAAACAGCTAGTAGCTGGTGCTGATATCATTTCGACAGTGCTACTTGGACTAGTATATGGAGGCCTAACATTCCTCGGTGCATCGACTTCAAGCGACAGCCATTTTGCAGGTCTTGCACAGGCTCCACTTCTAATCGCTATCACTAACAGACTTCTCGGTGGCTGGGGAGTTATCGCTCTAGCGATTATAATTCTGCTAGCATGTCTAACAACTTCGATTGGACTTTCTTCAGTAATCGGCGACTACTTCTCTGGTTTGTCAAACGGAAAGATTAGTTACCGCACAGTAATACTAATTACGATTGGGTTCAGCTTCTTTATGAGCAACCTTGGTCTAGATAAAATCATTGCGTTAGCTGCACCTATACTAAGCGCATTTTATCCACCGCTTATCGTTTTGGTAATATTTGCCGTACTTGATAATTGGATTACAAGCAAATACGTTGGTGGTGTAGCAGCTTATGCCGCATTCATTACAAGCTTGCTTTCAGTTCTAAATGGATTCGGTCTTCCGTTCGGTTTTGTAAGTGACCTTCCACTCACTAAGCTAGCTCTTGGCTGGGTTGTACCTGCACTGGTTGGTGCTGTAATCGGAGGCATATATTCTGCTACCAGAAAGGACGAATTAAAATTATCAAACTAATAAATAGCTAGATATATTGTCATGAATATCGACACAAAAATCGAGAGCTCTGATTGTTGGGCTCTCGATTTTTTTCTACTGGATTTTCTATGACCAGTTTTGATTGTATTTTGAGCATAAAAAAGGCATCGCCATAAAGGACGATGCTTATTAGTACTTTTGTATATAATTTGCTACTATTAATAAACATTATAAAAATTTTGCTTTTGTAACATTACAGAGCCTTCTTAATCGCGTTTAGCAGATCGTCAAACTCATCGTAGGCTGGGAACTGTGGGTAATCCGCTTTGATGGAGTCTGTTCTGCGGAATAGGAATCCCGCTTTGCTTGCTTCAATCATAGCTAGGTCGTTAAAACTATCTCCTGCCGCAATTGTCTCAAAACCGCATGACTGAAGAGCTCTCACTGTTGTGAGCTTTGATTTCTCGCAGCGCATCTTAAAGCCTTCTATCATTCCGTCTTCGCCCACGATTAACTCATTGCAGAATAGTGCCGGCCATCCAAGTTTGGCCATAAGTGGCTGGGCAAACTGAGAAAAAGTATCACTGAGAATAATAGCTTGAGTCGTTGCACGAAGTTCATCTAAGAACCTCTTTGCTCCTGGTAGCGGATCAATTCTAGCGATTACATCCTGAATCTCCCTGAGTCCAAGACCATGCTCCCTCAAGATATCAAGTCTGTAATTCATGAGCTTATCGTAATCTGGCTCTTCTCTTGTAGTCTTCTTTAGCTCTTCGATACCAGTCTCTTCTGCAAAAGCAATCCAAATCTCAGGTACCAATACGCCTTCCATATCTAAGCATACAATGTTCATCTTTCCTCCCCTAAAAATCAGTTAGTCTAGAAATAATTTCAGGTAGCTCAACAATTGAATAAGCTTTCGCATCAGCCTCATCTAGCTCTCCGGACTTCGCGTATCCATATTCACATGCGACAAACAATATATCGTTCTTTACTGCCGCCTCTTGGTCATTGAACCTATCCCCAATCATAACATATGTTAAGTCAGGTTCATCGCTTATTATAGAGCTTAACACATCAGCTTTAGACTGCCAATCCCAGGATTCACAATCTATATACCTCTCAAACCACTTATCTGTGTTAAATCTCTTTCTGTTAAATTCCGCATACTCGTGATCTGAGTTACTTAATATCATCATCCTGTATCCCTGTTTTTTGAGCCTGTCTAGTGTGTCACGGGTACCGTAATACCAGGGATCAGCACCACCGCGAACCAGAGTGCGCATGTAGGCGCCGACACGCGCCGCCGCGGCCGCCCTGGCGGCTGCAGGGAGCGCTGGGGCGAAGTCAGCCCACATTTCATCATTTCTAAGCCCCAGCCAGCTCTCCATGCGCTCATAGCTAGGATTTTCGACTGGGATATCATATATCGTCCGTAGCCTCTTCGCTATATCAAGAATAGCTGGTGCATATATCTTCATAGTTTCTTGAATAGTGCCGTCATAGTCAAACACGAGCATAACCTTACTCTTGTCTTGATTTTCCCTTTCACTATTCTTAATTTCTAAACTTTTGCCCATTTATACGACCAATCCCCATTCGTATTTCGAAAACAAGGCAGACTGCACCAGTCTGCCTTGCAATATTAAATATACCTTTTCGCCTTTGCCATTATAGCTAATCTTATAGCTGTTCTACGAGGTTAACCATCTCGATTGCGGATAGAGCACAGTCGTATCCCTTGTTCCCAACCTTGCTTCCTGCACGAGCGATTGCCTGTTCAATATTCTCTGTCGTGATTACACCAAACATAGTTGGAACACCGGTCTGCATCGAAATCTGAGCAATTCCTTTAGCTGCCTCGTTGCACACAAGCTCGTAGTGGGATGTCTGACCTCTGATTACAGCACCGAGAACGATTACCGCATCATACTTACCAGACTCAGCCATCTTCTTAGCAACAGTTGGTAGTTCAAATGCTCCAGGCACCCAAGCAGCTGTGATGTTTTCTTCCTTGACATTGTGACGTACAAGTCCGTCAATAGCACCGCTGAGCAGCTTGCTTACAACGATTTCATTGAAACGAGCAGCTACGATTCCGACCTTCATTCCATCTTTTGCAACGACTTTACCTTCTAATAGATTAATATTGTTCATGACGTTTCCTTTCTACTTGTCTAAATCAATTTCGTTGAAAATATGTCCCATCTTGCTCTTCTTCGTCTTGAGATACATATAGTCGAACTTCTGTGGCTTAATCTCAATCGGAACTCTCTCCGTTATATTCAGAGCAAAAGAAACCAGCACTTCCCGCAGCGGAACCTCTCCCGGGACCGACATATACTCCCGCTTCTTTGGCAAATTTTATAAAATCCCAGACTATTATGAAATATCCGTTATATCCCATATTATTTATCACTTCAAGCTCATAATCCGCCCTCTGAAAAACATTTTCCATTTTTTCCTGTATCAGTCTGTCTTTTATTTCATTTTCCTGTTCCAATGCCGATATTACAACATTTTTCTCCAGATATTTTTTAGCTATTCCCTCGTAAACGAGCTTTCTGATATAAAAATTTTCAGTTATTCCTTGGGGTAATTCATATTCAGGAAATTTAAATACATCAAATTCAAAATTTACATTACAATTTTTCGCAATATTTATAGTGTTTTTTATCCCGTTATTAAAAAATTCATCTTCAAAATTACTGAAACTTTCTTTCATTTGTTCAAAGGATTTCAGATACAAATCATCATAAAATATATCTTCCTGAACGGTTTCTATCTTATTTCCCTCTTTTATCGAAGACATAATTTTCTGAAGTACGGCTTCTCCTTTATTGGGATAATAAATATCATTAGTTATTGTGTACGGTATTTCTGTTTCTTTTATTATTTCCCAAAGAGCTTTTCTAACATTTTCCAGTCTTTTTACAGCGGGAACTTCCAAAAAGAAATTTTCTTTAAAATCTTTTGCCAATTTTACTGCTGCTTTTTTTGCTTCAGGATATTTGTACTCGGCTATTCCTCTTATGATTTCGCCATATATTCCCCCTGATAAAATATATAAATCTGAAGAATATTCAAGTAACTCCTCATATTTTATCTTATTTCTTCGCCTGTTAAACCTGCTATATGAAAGTGAAGAAAGCTTTGAGAGGTTTCTATATCCGTTCTTATTTTTTGCAATCAATGTCAAAGAATATTCCCCCTCCGATACTATCCCGTCCAAAAAGACTTCAAGAGCAATTATAGGCTTTATCCCTGATTTTATACATTTTTTGTAAAATTCTATTACCCCAAACATTGAAGTATCGGTAATAGCCAAAGTCTTTATATTCTCCGATACAGCTTTTTCTATATATTCATCAATTTTACCTACTCCTTCGAGGAGAGAATATTCGCTATGCAGCTTTAAATGTATCATTTCATTTTCCATAATATCACCCGTATATATGACTTATTGTACTGCCTGATATTCAAAAATTTTAGTTAATATCTTTCAATATATGATAAATTCCGTCTTCCTCATTGGATAAAGTTATTCTGTCCTCCGAAAACTTACTTTTCAAGTCATCGGAAGCATTTCCCATTAAATAACCGTGTTTTACCAGCTTAAGCATTTCCAAATCATTCCACTGGTCGCCGAATGCCATTGTTTCATCAGGAGAAATCCCGTATTTTTGAAGCATTTCTTTTACTGCCGCCCCTTTATTCACTTCCTTATTCAGAACTTCGAGATATGTAGCATGGGAAAATACAATATTTACATCTGTCAGCACATTCTCCAGCTCTTTTTTCAGCTCGACAAGTTTTTCATTTTCTGCTACAAAAAGGCATTTTGTCGAAGTCTTTCCTTTAAATTCATCAAAATTTACAACAAAATAAGGAATACTCACACGGTTTGCATAACCCAGCCCCTCGTCATCTTTACTTTCAATGTATAAATTATCATCATTGTAAAGATTTAGATGTATTCCTTTTTCCCTTGATATTTCTATTACTTTTTCTACATTTTCCTTGTCTACAGGCTTTTCATAAATTACTTTTTCAGTAACAGGCTCTACAATTCTCCCCCCGTTATAAGTAATAACAGGAGTTTTTATCTCCAGTTCTCTGACAAAAGGAACTGCTGACTTAAAACTTCTACCGGTAGAAATAAATATTTTGACTTCTTTTTCTTCCAGTTCTTTTAATTTATTCTTTATTTTCTCAGATATTGTATGATTATTTCTCAGTAATGTTCCGTCCAAATCCATAAACACTGCTTTTATTTTCATTAATCCTCCTGTTTTTTCTATTTCAGATTTATTATTTCGAACAATTTGTTCTTTTCACTTTTTATACATATTAATACTGCTCTTTAATACTACTCTATTCATTATTCTTTTACCGACAATATAAGATGCTTATTCTAAAATGAGTATATATTATTCTTGCCAATCTTTTTCCCGATAATACAGCTCCATATCAAGAATATCAATATCAAAGTCTATATTATCAAAATCTATGTTTTCACTATCATTTTCAACCGTTATATTTTCTTTTGTAAAATACAATATATCAGCATAAAAATCTATAAATGAATATTTTTTATAATCATAAAAAACATCTTCAGTCTTTTCAGCTGCACTTTTCTTTTTATTTAATATATAGTTATACATCACATATTTTGTTTTATAATCTGTCAGAATTATGTCAGATTTAAACATTTTTTTCAAATCATTCTTTATTTTTTTTATAAATTTTTCTTCTCCTAAAATATCAAGCATTTCAAATAACTTTGTGAAAGTTTCATATTCTCCAATTTTACCATATTTCTCATATATTTCCAAAAATGATTCAGAGCTTTTCAAATTATTCAGAAATTCATTATATTTCTGATTCAGTAAAATTCCTTTTATATCGTAATAACCTCTTTCATCTCTAAAAAATACTGTATTTAATGACCTGTCGGATATTATTTTTTCATATTTTACGGTCTTTCCTTCTTCTGAAAGCCTTTCCTCAATTTTAAATAAATAGAAATATCCGTTCTGTACTTTTATATATTTATTTAAAAAATCTTTTTTACTACTGTAAGCTTCATTGTTTTCTTTATCCAAAATCGAAATGACAGGCAGAAACACTTCTATAATATAATTTAAAACTACTGTTTCCTTATTTTCATATTCATATATATTTTTGAGATTTCCATATTCAAATATAAATTTAAATATCTCGTTTTCATCAAAATATTCTTTATAGCTGCTGTATTTTTCAGGAAGTTTATCCAATTTTTCAATAAAACAGTCAGTTATTTTTTTATACTCTTTTTTATGCCATTCCTGAATATTCTTATATTTTTCCATTTCTCTATATAAAATTTTATTATATCCGAAATTTGTTCCGGTCAGTTTAGACAGTTCCTTATCTATTCTTATTTCTTCAATAGAATGAATAATTTCATTGTCGATTTTCTCCAGACTTGATAAAACCTTTTCCGCTTCTTTTCCGTTAATTTCAAACTTATTCATAAGATTTCCGTTTTCATTTGTCTTAATGAAGTTTATATAGTCAATAATACTGAAAAGGTATCCTACATTCTTCCTCTTATTCTCGCTTAAAAAATATTTATGGTCGAGAACAAATAATACTATATCATTAATGTTATTATCAGGAAAATTTTTTAGTATATCATTTTTTTCAATTAATATTTTAGCAGGAATAAAGATGTTTTTATTCCAATCTTCCGCAGCTTTTCTATAATTGACTTCTATTCTTCTTTTTTTATGAATAAATTTCATATAATTTTCTATTTCATTTTTTAAATGTTTGTATCTTAAAGGATTAGATAAAACAACATTTTCTATACCTGTTTCTTTTTCAAAAATCATACTTTCCCTGTAAATAATTTCATCAGTATTATTTTTTGAAGGCAGAAACTCCTCCACTTCGGCTTCTATTGAAGCAAAATTTAAAAATTTTGCAACCGATATTCTGTGGTTGCCGTCATATACATAATAGTTATCCTTTATTTTATAAAGAATAACAGGAGGCAACATACTTTCCCCGATATAACCTACATATATATTTATCCATCGCTGTTTGACCACATTATTTTTAGGAGCAAAATTTTTATCAAAATCGGTATATTTTTCTACACTTCCTATGATTTTATCTAAAGGAACTTCTTTTATACCTAAATGAACACTGTTATAAGCGTTTTCCTTTTTCTGTATTTCTATAAAAGATTTGAGATTACTTCGTTTTTTCAAACCCAAAAAACCTTTTGATGATTTCAAAAATTTTTTATACGCTTCTTCAGCCTCATCAAACAAGTAAATGGAATTATCCATATCGTACTCCTTCAATAATGTGTTTTCAACAATGAACATCTTTATTATCATCAAAACACTTTATAAATTATATTATTTTTCAATAGTAAATATCCTGTATCCAAATGTATTGGAAACCATTGTATCATGAACTTGGGTATCCTGATGATTCATAAAATTAGGCAGATGTATATGTCCATGTATCCAAAGTTTAGGTCTGAAATATTTTATAACATCATGAAATACTTTAAACCCGTTATGTACACCGTCATCCACATCATGAATACCTTCAGGTGAAGCATGACTTAATACAATATCCACACCCTTTATAAGATGAAACAGATTTCTGAATATTTTTATTTTCATCTGATTTTCGGTATATTGATGCTCCTTAAACGAATAAACTTTACAGCCGTCCAATCCCAATATCCTGAGGCCCTTATATTTCAGAAATTTTCCGTCTATAACTTTGGCAAATGTTATAGGGTAGTCTTTATGATAGATATGATTTCCGTTTACGCATATTATATCCTTATCCAGCACTGATACAAGATAATCTAAATATCTGTTGGAAACATCTCCCGCCGACATTATAAAATCCACTGTTTTAAATCTCTGTTTCAGAAATTCAGGCTCCATATTCCCCAGTATTTCAATATCACTTATACATAAAAACTTATACTTTTTCTTAATGGGTTTTCGCCCCTTTCTATATAACGAATTTATTTATTTCTATTGTTTTTACTTTAAGCAATGTTAAGCTAATTATTTATTTTATTCTTAACTGCTAAACAGGTTACAATAAGAAGTAATATTACTCTCCTCTTTCTATTTTCACAATCTCTTTTAGGTTATCTATGAAATAGTCTATTTCCTCCATTGTCGTATATTTACCGATACTTATTCTGAAAGAGCTTTTCAATTCTTCTTCCGATAACCCCATTTCTTTTAGCACATGAGAATTTTCATGAGCCCCTGACATACATGCCGAACCTCCGCTCACACATATGCCCCTTAAATCAAGTGCAATCAGTAAAGTCTGTACATCACACCCCTTAATACAGACATTTGTAATCGTTTTTATGCGGGGAGCCTTTTCTCCATTTATTTTTATATCCTTTATTTCATTTTTCAGTCGGCTTTCCATATAATTATGAAGTTTTTCCTCTTTTCCTTTTTCTTCATGTAATATTTTATATGTTTCTTCCAGTGCAATTCCCAAACCAAGTATCCCCTGAAGATTTTCCGTTCCCGCTCTTCTGTTTCTCTCCTGAGAACCTCCCCATATTTCTTTTTCCACAAGAAAATTTTTATCAAGAAATACAAACCCTGCTCCTTTAGGACCGTAAAATTTATGTGCAGTGGCGGTCAAAGCACTTATCCTCGTATTTTTAGGAAATATAATCTCTTTTCCTATCGCCTGTACCGCATCAGTATGGAAAAGGATACTCGTCCCTTCGAGTAATTTTCCTATTTCTTCTATCGGCTGTTTTACTCCCGTTTCATTATTTACATACATTATCGATACTATTACAGTATCTTTTCTTATAGATCTTTTTAACTGCTCCATATCAACGACACCATTTTCATCCACATCTATGTATGTTACTTCATATCCTTCCCTTTCAAGCTGCTGACATGTTTTCAATATGGTAGAATGCTCTATCTTTGAAGTTATAATATGTTTTCCTTTATATTCGTAAGCATTTAATGCCCCTCTTAAAACAAGATTATTTCCTTCTGCTCCCCCCGATGTAAATATTATTTCATTCGTTTCAACTCCAAGGCAGCCTGCTATTATACTTCTGTATCTTTCTATTATTCCTTTGGCTTTTTGCCCTAATCTATGAGTTGAAGACGGATTGGCGTAAATTTCTTCATAAGATTCTGTCATTCCTTTAATAACTTCGGGCATTACTTTCGTTGATGCCGCATTGTCCAAATAAACCGGTTTCAAAACTTCCCTTCCTTTCAATTATACTTTACTGCTGTTTCTTTTTAGAAATAATATTTTTTATTGAATATTCCTCATTACTATATTTCCAATAAATTAAAAATTCTTTTCAAAATATTTTCTATTAATATTTTTTCATCGATGAATTTTTTTTATATCTATTCATCATATATTTCGTTACACTTTTTTGTCATATCTTTTATAATTAAATATTTCCAATTATTGATATTCTCACTATTAATATTTTTTCATTAATAAATTTTTTATATCTATTAATCATATATTTCGTTACACTTTTTTATTATATTTTTTATAATTAAATATTTCGAATTATTTGATACTCCCACTAATAAATATTTTTCCTAAAAATTATTATTAACAAAAAATTTATTTACTATTTTGAATGTTCATCAGATAATCATCTTTCAAATCATTTTTTATCACATTCAGAATTTCCTGATTATCATTTATTGAGCCGTCTTCCGAAATAAATCTGACAAGATTTTCATCAAAATCAAAATAATATTTCGCTTCTTCATTTTTTGATTTTTTCAAATCAAAATATTCAGTATCTCCGCTTTCTTTAGCTTTTGCCTTAGTCCAACCTACAGGTCTGTTATAAGTCATTTTTTTCTGATACAGGTAATATATTCTGTCATTTTTTATATAAAATTCCTGAATCAATCTTCCTGTTTCTGCAAAATGTTTAACTATAAATTTTCTTAATTCCTTATTTTTATTGTTGTAACTCGTATATTCGCTTCTTCCCCCCTTTGTATTTTCCTTTCCTGTGTCTTTAATTGTCTTAACTTTTTTCTTTAAAGTCTTATCCTTATCCGTCTTTTTCACTTCCTGATTTATTTCTTCTATCACTTTCTCAATGTCTACATTTACAATATCACTTTTTTCTATTGCCGTCGTACTTGTATTTTTAGGATTAGGATTTTTTACTGCACAACTTAAAGTAAAAATCATCATAAACATTGATATAATCATAAATTTATTTTTATTCTTCTTTATATTTGACACTATTTCCATATTTCCCATAGGATAATCACCACCTTTTTTTATTTATATTTTTTGCATTATTATAAAAATTTTAGCTGTATTTTCCGAAACTTTGTCTGTTTTCCGTTTCTATCATAAAGATATTAATCTAACTATGTAAATTATACTGTACAAATTATCTATATGAATTTACTGAAAATAGCTACTATTATTAGATAACATTGATTTAACTCGAAAATATCCATTAATCCGCTAATCCATAAATTTCTTAAAATCTTTTACAAAATCATCTATTGTAAGAATGCTCCTGTTCATAGAAAGCTCCTTTGCCAGTTCACTTATATACGGGAGTTTTATTTTCCCCTGAATAAGTATATCATCCTGTTTGAAAATTTCTCTTTTATTATTATCGCCTATTATTTTTTTATTTGCCATAACAATTATTCTCTCAAAATTATTTACTACAAATTCCATATCATGAGTAATTGTAATAACTGTCTTTCCCTGTTCAAGTAGCTTTCCTATCAGTCCGTTCAATATTTTTATTCCCTTCAAATCCTGTCCGGCAGTAGGTTCATCCATGATTATTACTTCTGTATTCATTGCTATTATCGCAGCTATTGTAACAAATTTTCTTATTGAATAGGGCAGGTTATAAGGATTTTCCTTTATATATTCGTTTAATCCTGTCATCTCAATTGCATTTTCAGCTGCTTTTTTTATTTCATTATCAGAATATTTCAATTTTTTCGGTCCGAATATTATTTCATCATAGACATTGTTATGAAATATCTGTTCCATAGGATTTTGAAATACATATCCGACTTTTCTGCTCATCTGTGCAGTCGTATAATTTTTTGTATTCCAGCCTCCTATATTCACATCTCCTTTTGTAGGTTTTAAAAGTCCGTTCAGCATTTTTACCATTGTTGTTTTACCTGCACCGTTCTGCCCTATGATTGCAACATTTTCTCCTTTTTCCATATCAAGAGAAATATCATCCAGTGCAACAGTACTGTCAGGATAAATAAAACTTAATCCTCTAACTTCTATAAAACTCACTTTTTCTTCTCCCGTCAGACATAGATATAATTTTTTATTTAAAATTTCTATTTTTTTATTTCCAAATCTCTAATTTTTTTTAATTTAAATCTTTTTAATTTTCTGATTTCTGAATTTAGTCTTTTTCTGATTTTTAAAATTTTTCAGTTATTTATTTTCTTAATTATCTATATTTTTTTAATTCTCTTAAAGCCGCTTCTTTAGTTATGGGCATTTCTTCAAACTTTATCTTATCAGGCATATTTTCAGACAACTCATAAGCGAGCATGGCATATTGCGGCATTCCTATTTCCTTTTCCAGCAATAATTTATTTTTAAGCACATCTTTTGTATCCCCTTTAAGAATTATCTCACCTTCATCAAGGACAATTACTTTTTCCGCATATTCTCCGATAAGTTCTATTTTATGTTCAACCAGTATTATAGTTTTCCCTTTTTCTGCTAACATATTTATTATTTTAAATATTTCTTCCGTTCCCTGAGGATCGAGTTGAGATGTAGGCTCGTCTATTATCAGGATTTCAGGCTCCATTGCTATTATAGAAGCAAGGGCAACTTTCTGTCCTTGTCCTCCTGACAGTTCATACGGGTTTTTATGTCTTAATTCCTTTATATGAAGTAATTCCAATGTTTCTTCAACTTTATTTTTTATATAATTTGCTTCTAATCCCAAATTTTCAAGTCCAAAAGCAATTTCTTCAAAAACGGTTTCCTTTACTCCGCTTATTTGAGTAAAAGGATTTTGAAATACAAATCCTATTTTCTGTACAATTTCTTTTACCGTATAGTCTTTTAATTCTTTATTTTCCAGAATAATTCTGCCTGTCAGTTCCCCCTTATAAAAATCAGGTGCAAATCTTCTTAAAACATTGCATAAAGTAGTTTTACCACTTCCATTCTTTCCAATAACCGCCCAAAATTCACCTTTTTCTATGCCGATAGTTATATTTTTTAAAATATTTTCTTCTGTCAAAGGGTATTTATAACTTATATCTTCTAATTTAAAGTAACACATAAATCCTCCATATAATGCAAAATACAAGAAAAATCACTAACAATATCTTTATTTTTTTATCATATTGAGTTTCTTCCATATCATTCAATATCGTCCTTTTTTCTCCGACCGAAAATCCTCTGACTTCCAACGTAATCGCTCTTTCTTCAGTATTGACTATAGAAGACAGTGCCAACGGGATAAAAACCGGTATCAGTGCTTTTGCTCTGACTAAAATATTTCCTTCTGTTTCTACTCCTCTGGCTCTCTGTGAATTCATTATAATATTAGCCTGTTTTTTCATTTCGGGTATCATCTGTAATGATAAAAGTAAAACAAAAGCTGCTTTCGGATTTAGTCCCTTTTTTTCCAGAGCAATCGTAAAATCTTTAGCCGGAGTTATAAGTATCAGCAAAGTCAGTGTTGAAACAAATGCCGTTATTCTTGAAGTCAGATTTACGGCTTTAATAACTCCGTCCTTATAAACTGAAACAAATCCTATTTTAAATAATATCTCTCCTGAATGCAAAAAAACACTTTGAATTATAAATATGGCTAATAAAAGCCAAAAAAGACTAAAAAAAATTCTTTTCATATAACTTTTCAAACCGACTCCAAAACAGACAGCAATAATTCCACAAATTATAATCATAAAATAACTGTAAATATAATTTGAAATTATAAATGAAGATACTAATAAAGTCAGGGCTATAAATAATTTTGTCAATGGATAAAGCTGCTTCAAATTATTTTTTGTCATAAATTTCATTCTCCTGTTTCTGATTTTACCTGATTTTTATCTGATAAATATACTAAATATAGCAATTAAACGCATTAATTTTTTTCATCAGATTTTATATAATTTTTCCCATAATTAAATTTTATAAGATATCTGGGCGACATGGCTTTTATTATAGACATCGCGATTATCGCAGTTATAATCTTATCTGTTGTTTCTGTAATAAGATTAGTACTGAAAACGGCTTTCCATATATTATCTCCTGTTGCAAGGAAAAATGCAGTTATTCCGGCTGTCGCATTTCCTGTATTCCCACCGTAAACATATACTATTATCGGAGCTGATACTACTATTGCAATAACTACCAGGCAAACAGCACATACAAATGTTTTGACTATCATATTCTTTAGCTTAAATCTTGTCAAAAATCCCATGCAAAGAGCCATAATTATAGAAACAGGCATAAAGGCAAAATATTCAGGAGAAAAACTCCCCGTAATAAGGCTTGTTATAATCGCCGTTGTTATTCCAATCCATGGACCTGCAATTAAACTTATAAATACTGTCCCTACAGAATCTAAAAATATCGGAATTTGTAAAAGCTTTACAATACCAAATCCTGTAAAATTAATTGCTACCGCTACCGGTATAAGCAAAATTGCCATCAAAGAAAAATCTTCCTTAATACTTTTCATTACTAAACCTCCTAATTATTTTATATTCTTCAATATTTTTTCTATTTTTATATCTAAATCTATATCATAAATCTTAGTCATTCGTATCTTTCAATATCTCTCTATTTCCAATATATCTCAATTATATTATAAAATCTTAATTATCTCATTTTTTCAACTTTTTTTATTTTATTTTTCTCTTTCATTTAGCCATTTTAATATTTCATCATAAATCACATATTTATTAGTTTCATTCAATGATTCATGTCTACCCTCATCATTTGCAATTACATTAATTCTTCTTTTTTTCTTTCTCAAAACTGATAAAAGTTTATTCACGTATTCTATGTCCATTGTTTTATCCTGAGTTCCGTATAAAACAAGCATATTTGCATCATTTCTTATTTTTTTATAATTTTTATTTATAAAATTCATCATCTTCAATATTCCTGCAAATACTTTAGGTGTTAAAGGATATCCGCAGAAATCATTTTCCTGATATTTCCTGCATTCTTCAATATTCCTTGTAAGCCAGTCGAATTTAGTATGATTAGGTGCAAAAAAATCATTGTATTTCCTAAATTCCTTATTGAAAAATGATTTCTTTTTAAAAATAAGTAACCTTTCAAAAAAAGATAAAAATTTAGCAGCAAATACAATCATTTTTTTCTTAATAGGAAACCCTGATAAAATAAAATATTTATAATTATTTTCTATAACAATCTTCGTTGCAATAAAAGCTCCCATACTATGACCGAATATTGTGGTATTTTCAGCCTTTATTCCTTTAGGCAGCAATTCTTTACTGAAAAACACATCTATATCATCAAAAATATTCTGTATCCCTTTTTTTCCAAAATCTCCTACTTTATCTGTTTTAAGTTCCCCATGACCTCTATATTCAGGAATAAAAACATTATATCCATTTACAGACAAAAAATTTCCAAATTCTTCATATCTATTTATAGGCTCTGCCACTCCATGAAATATAATTATATTATTTTTAAATTTCTCACCTCTATTTGACTCAAAATACAAATAAGGTATCTGCAAATTATCAGAACTTTCAAAATATCTTTTTTCCATTCCATTCCTTTCCTGTGAATATTTTTTGATATTTTCTCATAATTTTTCACTATATTATTTTTTTAATTTAAATATATTTACTAATAAACCAAAATCAATTATTTCCCTAACATTTACATTAATTCATCACCAATGTAAATATTTATTATATACTTTTTTTAAATTATTCTTATACAACATTTTTATTTATTTTCAATTTTTTTATTAATCACAAAATCAATTATTTATTCAAATATTTTTTCTTTTCCTGAAGTTTCCCTGCAATCTTTGTTGCAACTACTCTTGGAACAATTTTGGTTCCAAATACGGCAATCTTATTTATAATTCCCGGTATTATTATCCTTTTTCCTCTTGAAAAATCTCTATAAGCAATTTTTGCAACTTTTTCTGCTGACATTACTTTCATTTTGGAAAATAATCCTGTTTCCGTCAAATCGGAACTTTTTTCAAATTCTGTCGCTGTAGGACCGGGACATAGAACGGAAACCACAATATCAGTTTTTTTAAGCTCTTCTCTTAATGCCTCAGAAAATGACAAAATAAATGCTTTACTTGCATAATATGTAGCCATCATCGGTCCAGCCTGAAATGCCGCAATAGAAGCTACA
The DNA here is from genome assembly GCA_938017765.1 of uncultured Leptotrichia sp. Lineage (GTDB taxonomy): Bacteria > Fusobacteriota > Fusobacteriia > Fusobacteriales > Leptotrichiaceae > Pseudoleptotrichia. The sequence continues at coordinate 752 of CALIJH010000052.1, read as the reverse complement.
TTTAATATCCTGCCGCAAGACCTTGATAACATATCATCAAGAAAAAATTTCGTAAGTTCAATGGAAGCTTTCAAATTTAAATTTATCATTTTATTATTTTTCTCAATCTCCATTGGAGTATATTCAGAAAATTCTCCATATATTCCAATTCCTGCATTATTTATCAATGTATCAACAACTATATTCTTCCTCTTTATAATATCATACAATTTTTTGGAAGCTCCTTCTACAGATAAATCCATACAGATTATCTCGATCATCAGTTTGCTATTAATATTTTTTAATATATATTCTTTCAGCTCATTCATCCGCTCGTATCTTCTTGAAATAATAACAAGATTATAATTATTTTGAGCATATATTTTAGCAAATTCGCGACCAATTCCGCTGCTTGCACCGGTTATGAGAACAGTTTTCATATAATAATCTCCAATCATATCAAATATATTATAGCAAAAAAAGAGCTAAAATGTAACAAGATAAGAAAAGAAAAAGAAAGTAAAAGAAATGAAAAGAAAAAAGAAAAAAAAAGAGAAAAAAATAAATAAAAAAGAAAATGAAAAAAGAAGAAAAGAACAAACAGAAAATAAATAAAATTCTTGATATAAATCATTTTGTATATTTTACTTATTAATAATTCTAATTTGTTATCATTTATTACACAAATTTTGTATTTGACAAAAAATATTCTATCAATGATAATCTAATTGTTATCATATCAAATAAAAAAAGTGGCGTCCCCGGTTGGACTC
>CALIJH010000051.1 GCA_938017765.1 uncultured Leptotrichia sp. | reverse complement strand
AATAAAAATTTTTATGATTATACTTTTTTTATAAAAATATAAGCATAGAAATAAATATTATTTTAATCGTCGTGTAAAATCCTGCAAACTGATATATCTCAGGCAATTTATTTTTTCCTTCATCTTTCATTATAAGATAGACTAAAATACCCATTGCCGTAAAATATATAAAAATGGAAAACAGACTGAATGATTCCCTCAACAGATAGATAAAATCAAGCAACATAAAAACATATATTTTAAAAGTCGTTCTTTTACTTGTAAAAAAGAGATTTATCAAGTTAAAATTCATATACAGATATAATAAAGTCAATATGAGAGTTCCTGCATAGTTTCCTATTATATTAATTTTCATAAACAAAAATACTAATCCCCATAGTATGATTACTGTAGTCAATATTGCATTTTTTTTATTTTCTTCTTTTTTCTGTACAGCCATTTTTCCTCCTGTTCATATTACAGCAAAAACATTATTTTAATCATCTCCGATTCTGATTTTATTATAAATTTTCTTTAAATCAGATTTTTCAACATGTGTATACAATTCTGTCGTACTTATATTTGCATGACCCAAAATTTCCTGAACAATTCTTATATCAGCTCCGTTACTTAGAAGAACTGTCGCTACCGAATGCCTGAATATATGGGGATAAACGTTTTTCTCTATTCCTGCATTTTTAGCGGATTTTTTCAGCCTTTTCCAAAAATTCTCTCTTCTTGTATCAGGAAAAAGCCTGAAAGAATTTTCAGCTCCTTTCAGTTTCGGTCTGAAATTCATAATATATTCCCGCATTTCTTTTTCAAGTCCGTCATAAATCGGAATAACCCTATATTTAGAGCCTTTTCCCAATACTTTTATAAATTCATATCCCTGATTTTCCACATCTTTTATATCCAGATTTAATATCTCGGAAACTCTTGCTCCCGTAGCTATAAGAAATTTTATAATAAGTCTGTCTCTCATTCCTTCGGGAGTATGATTAAAATTATCTATAATAGCTTTTACTTCATTTAAATTCAGGACTTCAGGAAGCCTTTTTTCCCTTTTCAAACTTTTTATCATTCCCGTCGGGTCTTCTTTTATCATTTTATTTAGATAACAGAACTTGTAAAAAGTCCTTATTGAAGCTATCTTTCTAAGTACCGAATTTCTTTTCAGCTCTTCACCTATTGTTCTAATATACTCATAAATATCTTCTTCCGTTACATCTGTCGCAAGTTTTTCAATATAGTGAAAAAACATTTTTAAATCTCTCTCATAACCTGCAACGGTATTTTTTGAACTTCCTTTTTCAAAAGACAGATAATCTGAAAATTCTTTTATGTAAAGATTGTTCTGTTTTTCAGTTTTATTTTCCTTTTCACTGTTTCCGTTATTTCTTTTATCAGTATTTTCAATATTTCCATTAAATATTTTACTGTTATTTTCCATTATAACTCCATAATTTCCTTAGCATGATTGATAGATGCTTCGGTTATATTATCTCCTGATATTATTCTTGCTATTTCTCTTATTCTCTCTTCAGTGTTCAACTCTCTGACTTTTGTTTCCGTCAGATTATTTTCAATTTCTTTTTTTATGAAAAACTGCTGATTTCCTTTAGCCGCAATTTGTGGAGAATGAGTAACACAAATTACCTGAACAGTTTTTGAAAGTTCTTTCAGTTTTTCTGCAACTTTTCTTACTGTTTCTCCTGAAATTCCGGTATCAATTTCATCAAAAATTAGTACAGATATATTATCAACTGTAGAAAAAACCGATTTCAGCGCGAGCATAATACGTGAAATTTCTCCTCCTGAGGCTATTTTCGAAAGGGGCTTAAAATTTTCTCCCGGGTTTGTAGTCATCATAAATTCCGCATCATCGGTTCCCCTTGGACTTATGACCGCTCTTTCTGAAAATTCGACTTTAAATCGTGCATTTCCCATATTCAAATCTTTTAATTGGTTATCTATAGTACTCTCAAGCTTTTCCGCAATACTCTTTCTCATTTTACTTAATTTCTGACAATCTCTGAAATATTCTTCTTTCTTTTCTTTTTTTTCTTTTTTAAGCTGCTCCAGTTCTCCATTTTCAAAATTTATGAGAGCCAGTTTTTTTTCGATTTCATCTCTGAAAGAAAGTATTTCTTCTATTGTTGAGCCATATTTCAGTTTCAGTTTATTTATTTCATCTATTCTCTGTACAACTTTTTCCAGCCTTTTATCATCAGTCTTTGTTTCCTGTGAAAAAGCCTCCACAGAATAAGTTACATCTTCGACTTCATACATTATACTTTCAATTTTATCTTTTACTTCATTATATACTTCGGATATACCGGACAACTGTTCAAAATTTTTCTTTATTTTTCCTAAAGAACTTAAAACCGAATATTCGCCCTCTTTCAGCCTTTGTAAAGATTCTTCCAGTTTTTCCCCTATTTTTCCTGAATTAAATAATATTTTATACTCATCTTCAAGTTCATTATCTTCATTTTCTTTTAAATCAAGATTATTTATTTCATTAAGCTGAAATTCAAATATATCTTTTTTTTCAGTAATTTTAGATTTTTCCGTTTCTATTTCTTCTATTTTCTTATTCAGATTTTTCAAATTTATAACGTTTTCTCTTATTTTTTTTACAGTATCCGTTCCGTCTTTATTCAAAAATTTATCAAGCAGCCCCAAATGATAATTTTTATTTAACAGAAACTGGTGTTCGTGCTGTCCCACCAAATCCAGTATATGACTCATCAACTCTTTTAATTTTGAAACAGTCATTCTTATTCCGTTTACCGTTACTTTTGATTTGGAATTTCTGTCGAAATATCTTGAGATGATAAGTTCATTATCTTCTATGTCAAATCCTATTCTTTTCAATCTTTGCACCTGTTCCTCACTCAAGTCAAAAACACCTTCTGCAAAAAGGCTCTCTTCTCCTGTTCTTATCATTTCAGTCTGATTTCTTTCTCCAATCAGTAAGGAAATCCCGTCCAGTATTATGGACTTCCCTGCCCCTGTTTCTCCTGTCATCGCAATCAGACCTTCATTAAACTCCAAATTTAGATTTTTTATTATTGCTAAATTATTCAGTCTTAATTCTCTTAGCATTTTCTATTCCTCTCAACTTATTTTCTCTTAAATCCTCCTATTTTAAAGGGACTCTCCCCACTTCAGTTTTTCTCTTAATATATTATAATAATCACTATTTTCACTTCTTATAATTTTTACTTTTTTTTCTGACAGTGTAGCACTTATTCTGTCCGTAGATTTTATATGAAAACATTCACTCCCGTCGATATTCAGATGTGCATCATTATCCCTTGTGTATACCTTAAAGCTCAATCTGTCTTTACCGTCAACTATAATCGGTCTGGCTGTCAGACTTTGAGGAAGTAACGGAGTAATGGACAGAGCTTTCAATTCGGGGTGAACTATCGAACCTCCCGCCGACAATGAATAAGCCGTAGAACCTGTAGGAGTTGCAACGATTATCCCGTCGGCTCTGTATTTATTTACAAATATATCATTTGAATAAACTTCCACATGAATTAAATGAGAAACCAGACCTCCTTTTATAATTAAAAGCTCATTTAACGCGTAAAATATTTCATCGTTATATTCTATTTCCAGAAATGCCCTTTCATCAATTATACATTCATTTTTCCGATATTTTTCAAGCATTTCAACAGCATTTTCAGGCTTTATTTCAGCCATATATCCGACTGTCCCCATATTTACAGCCATTACAGGAATATTTTTTTTCAATGTTTCCTTTGCAGCGACAAGGATAGTTCCGTCTCCCCCAAAAGACACTATTAAATCTGCATTTTCAACATTTTCTGTTTCTGCTATGTCATTTTCCTTTATGTATTTATAAAAATCCGATAATAATTCTTCTTTTACAAAGTCATTTTTTATTATTTTTATTTTTTCTGTTTTATTTATTTTTTCCTGATTTTTCTCTTTTGAAATTTTTTCCAAATCTTTCATATTTTCCTCTTATATATGATTTATTTACTATAATTGTAACATTTTTAATTAATTTTTTCTACTAATATTTTGGTTATTTCTTATACTTTGTTATTTCTCATATTTTCCTGTTTTTTGCACTTTTAATTACTAAATTTACGAAAATATACAGGAAAAACATTTTGATAATAATGTTTTTTCAAATATAAGAATTTCTATTATAACAATTATCTTTTTCTATTATAACGATTATCTTAAATAATATAAAAAAAACTGTTTTTCAATAAATACTTTCATTTATTTAAAACAGTTATTTTTAAAAAGGTCTCGGTATAAGCCGGATTCTGTATTTGTCAATCATTTATCTAAGTTGACAGTTACCTGTCAGCTTTAGCGAATTACCATTAAGCAAAGGCGGGCAACCTTTTGACTACTTTCTACTTATTCTTGCTTCGAGAGGGGTTTACCCGGCTGATTTAATCTCTTAAATCACCGGTAGTCTCTTACACTACCTTTTCACCCTTACCTGCGGACAGGCGGTATTTTTTCTGTGGCACTTTCCTTAGGATTTCTCCCAACAGCCGTTAGCTGTCTCTCTGCCCTGCGAAGTCCGGACTTTCCTCCTGAAAAACTCAGGCGATTGACTCCGAAACCTTTTTATATTTTGTCATTTTTACAATTTTTTCCAATAAAATTAATATCAATTGTATCCCTATTTACATTTTGAAGTAGAACCGCAATAATATCCTGCTGCTGCCGCTCCGGCTCCTACTGCCGCTGCAAAACATGAATTCAGTCCCAAAATTATTCCCAATGCCAATATTAAAAATCTTTTTTTAGTCATAATCTATACCTCTTTTTCATTTTTTATTTTTAAGGGTTAATTTTATTTAGGTATTAGGTATTAGGTGTTAGGGCGTCCGTTTTTCACTCTTCACTCTTCATTTTTCACTCTTTACTCTTATTTAATTTAAATTATATATTTATTTTATATTCTTCTTCTTTATATATTTAATTTGCTGTCTGCCTGTTTACTTTTTTATTTTTCAAAATTCCGTTTACTGTTTCCTATCCAAGATTAAATACAGGTTTGCCGAAATATTTTATTATTTCTCCGTCAAAAAAATGCGATAACTGTAATTCTATCAAATCGGAAAAAAGATACTCGCTTTCATAATGCCCTATATCTATAAATATTTTTCCTTCCTCAAGATTGTCAAGTGCTTCGTGATATTTTAAATCTCCTGTGAGAAAAACATCGGTATATTCTTTTACATCATTCAATAATGAGCTTCCTCCGCCTGTTACCAGTCCGATTTTCCGTATTTTTCTGTTTTCTCCTGTATATCTTATATAGTCAAGCCCTAAATTTGTTTTTATTTTTTCGATTAGTTCTTTCAGTTCTATCTCTTTATCTAAAGTTTTTATTCTGACTGTACCGTATTTTACTTTCTCATTTACATCTTTTATACAGTTATAATCATCAAATTCACATTCTCCGAATATCTCGGTCTTTCCTTCAAGATTCAGTTTATCCATTATAAAATCATTTAATCCGTTTACTGCAAAATCAGAGTTTGTATGTATGGAATATACGGAAACTTTATTTTCTGCCAATTTTAATATTTTTCTTCCCAACACGGTTTCATCCGTTATTTTTTTTACTCCTGAAAATATAAAAGGATGATGAGATATTATCAAATCCACTTTTTCTTTTACTGCTTTTTCCACAGCTTCATTTGTAACATCAAGACAGACAAGTATTTTATTTATTTCAGAATTTTCACTTCCAAGCATCAGTCCCACATTATCCCAGTTTTCAGCAATTTTGGGGTTATATATTGAATAAAGTTCTCCTATTATATCCCTTAATTTCATAAATATTCTCCTTTTTCATCAGTTTATCATATACTCCATTTCTTCAGCATTCCTTGCAAATTCATTTTTCAATAAATCGATAGATAATTTATTAATAGCTTTTTCTTTCAGTATATTTACATTATGTAATGATATATTCAATATTTTTGCGATTTCCTTTTCATTATAGACTTTATCATCAAGACCGTAAGACATTACAAGTATCTTTTCATCTATATAGCTCAATTTTTTCGGTATATTTTCCAGTATATACATCTGTGTTATTTTATCGGCTCTTTCGAGAATTTGTTCATTTCCAATCAGTTCTTCCAATTCGACACCGTCAAACAATTTTTCCAAATCTTTTATATATTCAGGTGTTACATTCATCTGTCTGCTTATTTCTTCCATATTACGTCCCGCTTCTTTATCAGCTTTTACTTTCAGATATAAAATATATGAAAGTTCCGAAGCCTTTATATCCTTCAATAAATTTTTCTGAAATTCCAGTATATATTTCACAGCAAAATTTTTTATAAAAAAGTCAGTATCTTCCGATATTTCTTTTATTCTGTCATAATAATTAATTCCCGATATAACTCCTAAAGTTGCTTCCTGAACCGTATCTAAAAATGAAAATCCAAATTTTGAATATAACAAACTTTCCCTTACAGCTACTTTCAAGTATTTATCTATTAATTCACCGTTCTCTTCTTTTTTCTTATTTTCTGAATTTTTTTTATTTTCAGTTTCATTATATTCCGAATATTTTTCTTTTATATCTTCAAGATATGATTTTATAATATCTTTTTCTTCCACATAATAATTTTCATTTTCTAAAACTATAAAATCATTATTATCTAACGATGTTCTTATTTCAGGAATATTTTTCAGATGAATAAATTTTAAAAGTTCAAAAAAATCATCATCGGATAAACTGTTATTTTCTATTATTTTTTCAAAACTGAAATTTCCATTTTTCTCAATGTCATCTATTATTTTTCTTATCATTTTTTTCCTCATTTTTTCAGGTTTATTATTAAAGGAGCCAGTTATAACTTAGCTCCTGTAATCTTCCAATTTTTTTCTTCTGCTTGGGTGTCGCAATTTTCTCAGTGCTTTTACTTCTATTTGTCTGATACGTTCTCTCGTAACATTAAATATTTTTCCTACTTCTTCCAATGTTTTCTGAGAGCCGTCATCCAAACCGTATCTATATCTGAGAACCATTTCCTCTCTTTCATTGAGAGTTTTTAAAATTTCATCAAGCTGTTCTTTCAGTAGCACTCTTGTTGTAGCATCATAAGGATTCAAAAATTTATCATCTTCCACGAAATCCCCTAATTCACTATCTTCTTCACTTCCTACGGGAGTTTCAAGGGATATAGGATCCTGATTCATCTCAAGTATATTTTTCACTTTATCTACAGGTATTTCAAGTTTTTTGGCAAGCTCTTCGGCTGTAGGTTCTTTTCCTGTTTCCTGTAAAATTATTCTGCTTTCTTTTTTGATTTTATTTATCGTTTCTATCATATGGACAGGTATTCTTATTGTTCTTCCCTGATCTGCTATGGCACGGGTAATGGCCTGTCTTATCCACCATGTTGCATAAGTTGAAAATTTAAATCCTTTTTCATATTCAAATTTTTCTACGGCTTTCATTAACCCCATATTTCCTTCCTGTATGAGATCAAGCATTTTAAGTCCTCGATTTGTATGTTTCTTTGCTATACTTACAACAAGTCTCAAATTTGACTCTATCAATTTTTGTTTTGCTTCTTCATCCCCGTTTAAGACTCTCTGAGCATAGTCAATTTCTTCCTCATAGCTCAAAAGAGGAATCTGACCTATTTCTCTCAGATACATTTTTATAGGCTCATCTACATCCATGCTTTCTGCCATTTTGAGCAAATCCGTCTGAAGCAGTTTATCAACTTCGGAGTCATCTATTTCACTTTCAATAAATTCATCATCAGGATCTTCAAAATCAACTACTTCGGATTTCTCTATTTCTTCAGGCATCATTTCCTGTGCTTTGAGTATGTCCTGCTTATCTTTTATAGTATCTACAATATTTACTCCGTCATCCTGAAGTTTTTTTATTAACTGGTCTATTTTTTGCGTTGAAAATCCCTCTGATAAAATCGAATTAATTTCTTCGTAACTGACTACTTTTTCTTCTCTTGCTTTTTTCATTAAATTTGCGAGACTATTTTTTAAATCTTCTTTTTTCTCAGACATAATCTGATCTCCTTATCAATTTAAATTCTTCGTATTCTTTTTCAATTTCACCAATATCATACTGTTTTTCGAGATTAAGCTTTATTCTCTGCAATTCTATCTTCATTCTATCTTTTTTATCTATATTGTCAAGAATATCATTTATCTCTCTATCAAACCATCCTTTAAAATAGTCCTTATATTTTTTTTCAATATCTGAAGATTCTATACTTGTATTTGAAAGTATTGCCGTTATCATTTCTATTTCTTCTTCTTCAAATATTTCATTATTCAAGAGTTTTATATTAAATTCTATTTTTCGTAATTTTTCCAATATTTCTTTATATATAATATTAGTAAAATCTTTAATTTCGAGTTTCTCACAATATTTTTTATATTCAGAAATCCCTTTTTCTCTACATTTCAATATAAATTCAAGGGTATCTTTTTCAAGAATGTCGTTCAATCCTTCTTTTGTTTTTTTTGTGGCTACTTTTTCCTGTTTTTTCCTTTTTATTAAACTTCTCTGAAAATTCTCTTTTTTACTTATAATAAATTCCTCTGAAAGAATATCCTTATCTATTCCCAGTTCTACTGATAATTTATTAATATATAAATTTCTTTCAGTTCTGTTTGTTATATTTGAAAAGAAATTTCTAAATTTTTGAATAAATTCTTTTTTTCCTGATACTTCATTTAAATTTAAATTTTCAGAAAATTCATCATAAAGAAAATCAAAATAATTTTTTGAAGTTTTTAAAATTTCAAGAAAACTTTTTCTTCCATATTTTCTTAAATACTCGTCAGGATCTTTTACATCTCCCTGAATAGAAAGGCATCTCACGTTAAAATCATATTTCTTTAAAATATTTCCCGCTTTTATTATCGCATTCTTCCCGGCTTCATCATTATCGTAAGCTATTATTATATTATTTGTATATTTCTTAAGCAGCTGTGCCTGTTCATCCGTAAAAGCCGTCCCTAAACTTGCCACTGAATTTACAAATCCGTGTTTCTGGGCTGTCAATACATCCAGATAACCTTCCATTAGTATTGCAAGTCCTTTTTTCCTTATACTCTCTCCCCGATTGTATAATCCGTAAAGTTCTTTCCCTTTTTTAAAAATTTTGGAATCAGGTGAATTCAAATATTTTGGCATATCCGAATTAGCTTCTATTATTCTTCCACCAAATCCGATTAATTTCATTGTATCATTGTAAATAGGGAATATTATTCTGTTTCTGAAATAATCGAATATATTTCCTTCATCATTTTTTCTTATTAATCCCAGTTCGAGAAGTTCATTTTCATTGTATCCTTTTTCTTTTAAATAATTGAGCAAGGAATTCCAAGATTCCAAAGAAAATCCTATTTCAAATTTTCTTATTTCTTCCAAAGAATAGCCCCTATTTTTCATATATTCCATAGCTTTATCAGAATTAATCATATTATTTTTAAAAAATGACTGGGCTTCTCTCATAATTTCGTAGTATCGGGCATTAGGATTATCTCTGTTCTTTTCAATATTGAATTTATTTATGGAAATATTATATTTTCTTGATAATTCTTCCACTGCTTCATAAAAACTGAGATTATTTATTCTCATATAGAAAGAAATAACATTTCCTCCAATACCCGTACTGAAATCTTTGAATATATTTTTATTCGGACTAACCACAAAGGAAGGTGTCTTTTCATCTTTAAAAGGAGATAACCCTTTATAGTTGGCACCCGTTTTTTTCAATGTTACATATTCTCCGATAACCTGAACTATGTCCAGATTATCAATAAGTTTCTGTATTTCGGTATCTTTATACATCTAAGACTCCAAACATTAAACTTTTTCATCAATAACAATCTTTCATTTTTAAATATATTAATCTGATTATGCTAAAGTAAAATTTTTTCATTATAAGTATATTTTATATTTTTAAATAGTCAATATTTTTAATTTAAAATTATCTATTTTTTTACTTCAACTTCATCTTCCATAATATCTTTAAATACATTATCCATTATTTTAAATTTATCATGACCTTTTATAAATTCTTCCTTGGCAACTTTTCCGGCGACTATTGCCAGTTCATATTTATTAGGTATTTTTGTCAATAAATCATCAATCGTTATTTTATCCTTTTTCATTTTCCCTCCTTTTTTAGCCGTTAATTATCTCAATGAGCTCCTGACATGAACTTTCAATATCTTCATTTATGATAGTATAGTCATACTTCTCTTCGTATTTCAATTCTTTTAACGCATTCTGCAATCTTGTCTGTATTACTTCTTCCGAATCAGTTTTTCTTCCCTTCAGTCTGTCTTCGAGAATTTTCATATCCTTCGTTCTGAAAAATACAAGAATGGCATCGTTTTTCTTTTCTTTAGCTATTAATGCTCCCTGAACATCAATTTCCAAAATAACATTAAGACCTTTATCAAGATTTTCTTCCACAGTTTTTTTCAGTGTTCCGTAATAATTTCCATGAACATTTGCATATTCGTAAAATTCATCATTATCAATTTTTTTCTTAAATTCCTGTTCGGAAAGAAAATAATAGTCTTTTCCTTCGATTTCACCTGCTCTCGGTTTTCTCGTCGTTGCCGAAATAGATAAAGGGATATTTAGTCTATCTTTTACTATCTTTGTTACTGTAGACTTTCCTGACCCGCTGGGTCCTGATACTATAATAAGTTTACCTTTCATATATCCTGACCGCCTTTAACAAATACTTTTCCTGATTATTTTACTATTTATCGTAGCTTAAATAATTATTTTTTTTATTTTGTGTATTCTAATTATTATTCTGCTCTATTCTTTGAATAAGAGTTTCCACATTGACTGCGGAAAGGATGATAAAACCGTTATCCATTATTATTATTGCTCTCGTTTTTCTTCCTGCGGTAGCATCTATTAATGAATCACGATTTTTCGAATCCTCTCTCAATCTCCTTGCCGGAGCTGTGTCCGGAACTATTATACTTATAACATGTTCATCAATAACAAAATTATTAAATCCTATATTTAAAGTTTTCATATTATTCCTCTATAACCCGAGCTTCTTCCATAACTTCTATCTCCTCATCTTTAGGCAGATTGGAAATATTATTCTTCTGATTTTTCAGCTCAACTTTTATGTTCTTATAGTCTTTAAATCCTGTTCCCCCCGGTATTTTCTTACCTATAATGACATTTTCCTTTAATCCTTCCAGTCTATCAATTTTTCCTTCTATAGCAGCATTTGCAAGGACTTTTGTTGTTTCTTGGAATGATGAAGCTGAAATAAAGCTTTCCGTATTTACAGCCGCTTTTGTTATTCCCTGTATTATCGGCTCATAAGTCGCAGGAGTTTTGCCTTTTTCAGTAAGTATTTTATTTTCTCTTTCTACAGTTTTTCTGTCGATTAATTCATCTTCAAGGAATAATGAATCTCCCGCTTCTTTTATTTTTACTTTCTGGAACATCTGTTTTACTATTATTTCAATGTGTTTGTCATTTATCGGAACTCCCTGTTCTCTATATACCTGCTGTACCGATTCCAAAATAAACTGTTGAGCCGCTACAAGACCTTTTATTTTCAGTATATCATGTGGCGATACAGGTCCGTCAGTAATCTTTGCTCCTTTTTCTATAAGCATTTCATTTGTTACAACAAGATGTTCTCCCACAGGAACAGTGTATTCTTTTATCATTTTTCCTGTTTCAGGGTCCTCTATAATAATGAGTCTCATACCTTTTTTCTTTTTATCCGAGAAAATTACCCGTCCTGAAACTTCGGATAATGTTGCTTTCCCTTTTGGATTACGAGCTTCAAATAATTCCTGAACCCTTGGAAGACCTCCTGTAATGTCTTTATTTCCTTCTCCTGTTTTCAAAATTTTTGTAATTATTTGACCTTTTTTGACAACTTCTCCCTCTTTTATCATTAAATAAGCTCCATAAGGTATGCTGTATTCTGCAACTTTTTTATTTTTATTGTAAATTATAATTCTCGGATTTACATCGCTGCTTTCAACAGGTTTTATAGCTATTCTTTCAGTAACTCCATATTTGATGTCTATATTTTCTCTCACATAAATATCTCTAAATTCTACTTTTCCTGCTTCGGAAGTAATTATAGGTACTTGATATGGATCAAACTCCACTAAGATCTGACCTTTTTTCACACTTTCTCCGTCTTTTACTTTCAATATCGATCCTGACGGAACTTCATATCTATGTTTTCCTATAATTAATCTTCCCGTTTGAGAAACGACTATTTCTACTCCTTTTTCATTTTCAAGAGTTGTAATATCTTTAAATTTTACTTTTCCTGATATGTCCGCTTTATAATCCGACTGTACCGAAGCTGCCGTGGCAACTCCCCCTGTATGGAATGTACGCATTGTAAGCTGCGTTCCCGGTTCTCCTATAGATTGGGCAGCTACGACACCTACCGCTTCTCCTTTAAGTATCTCTTTATGGTTGGATAAATCTATTCCGTAACATTTTTTACATACACCTTTTTCAAGTTTACATGTAAGCGGTGTTCTTATTTTTACTTCTCTAATATCAAGCTCTTCTATCTTTTTAATCAGATCTTCCATTATCAGGGTATTTCTCGGAGCTATAACTTCTCCCTCATAGACAAGGTCTTCGGCAAGAGTTCTTCCGTATATTCTCTCACTTAATTTTTCAATTACATTTCCTGCGTCAACCAAATCTGAAACTACTATTCCGTCTTCACAGCCACAATCATCATGATTTACTATGACTTCATGCGAAATATCTACAAGTCTACGAGTCAAGTATCCTGAATCGGCAGTTCTTAAAGCTGTATCCGCCAGACCTTTTCTCGCTCCGTGAGATGACATAAAGAATTCCAGTATATTCAGACCTTCTCTAAAGTTAGCTTTTATTGGTATCTCTATAATACGTCCCTGGGTATCGGCCATAAGTCCTCTCATTCCTCCGAGCTGTCTCATCTGAGCTACAGACCCTCTGGCACCTGAATTCGCCATCATATATACAGGGTTAAACTCATCAAGATTATCCATCATCTCATGAGTTACCTTATCTACGGCTTCAGACCATATTGCTACCGTTCTTCTATATCTTTCAGCGTCTATTATTTCCCCTGATTTGTACTGTTCTTCCACTTCGGCAACATCATTTTCGGCTTTTTCCAAAATTGCTTTTTTAGCCACAGGGATTTCGAGGTCTTCTATTCCCACGGTGATACCTGCTATAGTTCCGTAATGATAACCAAAATTTTTGATTTTATCTATCAGTTCGGATGTCTTTTCAAAACCAAATTTTTTGTATAAGTCCGCAATTAATTTTCCTAATTCGCCTTTACCGAAAGTTTTTGAATAATCTCTTACTTCTTTTGGAAGCATAGTATTGAACATAAGTCTACCCGGAGTAGTTTCTATAAGCTCTTCATCAATTCTCACTTTTACAAGGGCATGAGTACCTACCTGCTTGGACTGGTGTGCAGTAATAAGCTGGTTTTTATTGGAGAACATTTTACCTTCCCCTTTTTCTCCGTGTCTTTCCTTAGTCATATAATAACATCCCATAACCATATCCTGAGAAGGCACTGCAATAGGTCTACCGCTCGAAGGAGCCAATATGTTGTTAGTTGCGAGCATTAAAAGTTTTGCTTCCATTTGAGCCTCATTAGACAACACAAGGTGAACAGCCATTTGGTCGCCGTCAAAGTCAGCATTGAATGCCGAACATACTAACGGATGCAGTCTTATAGCTTTTCCCTCTATCAGTATCGGTTCAAATGCCTGTATCGAAAGTCTGTGCAATGTCGGAGCACGGTTTAACAGTACAGGGTGATTTTTTATGATTTCTTCGATTAATTCCCATACACTTTCGTCTTCTTCTTCAACCATTTTTTTAGCCGTTTTTATGTTTGTAGCCAATTCTCTTTTGACAAGTTCTCTCATCAAAAATGGTTTATACAGCTCAAGAGCCATTTTTTTAGGAAGTCCGCACTGGTTCATTTTCAGACTTGGTCCTACGACGATAACTGACCTTCCTGAGTAATCGACCCTTTTTCCTAAAAGATTTTGTCTAAATCTTCCCTGTTTTCCTTTAAGCATATCCGACAAAGATTTCAGCTCTCTATTATTCTGTGTAACTACAGGTTTTCCTCTTCTACCGTTATCTATAAGTGCGTCAACTGCTTCCTGTAACATTCTTTTTTCATTTTTTATTACTATTTCAGGAGCTTTTATTGACATAAGTTTTTGTAATCTTATATTTCTGTTGATAACTCTTCTGTACAAATCATTTAAATCCGATGTGGCAAATCTTCCTCCGTCCAGTTGTACCATAGGTCTCAAATCAGCAGGTATGACAGGCAATACTGTCAGTATCATCCATTCAGGTCTGTTTCCTGCCAATATCAAATCTCTTACTATTTTCAGTCTTTTTATTATTTTTTTTCTTTTTTGGGAAGAATTTACAACTTCCATTTCCTTTTCAAGTTCTTTTTCAAGCTCTCTCAAATCTATTTCTTCCAGTAACTTCAATACTCCTTCTGCACCCATTTTCGCAGTAAATCCGTCTTTATACTGGCTTTCATACATTTTATATTCTCTATCAGTCAAAATTTGCCCTTTTTCAAGGTCTGTTTCTCCTTTATCAGTTACGATATATCTTGAAAAATATAAAACCGATTCGAGTTCTTTCGTACTTATACCCAATAAAAGACTCATTTTATTTGGAGTACCTTTGGAATACCAAATATGTGCAATAGGTGTAGCAAGTTTGATATGACCCATTCTTTCTCTTCTTACTTTGGAAGTAGTAACTTCCACTCCACATTTTTCGCAGGTCATACCTTTGTATCTCATTCTTTTATATTTTCCACACGAACATTCGTAATCTTTAGACGGTCCGAATATCCTTTCACAGAATAATCCGTCCATTTCAGGTTTCAATGTTCTGTAGTTTATTGTTTCAGCTTTTGTTATTTCACCGTAAGACCATTCTAAAATCTTTTCAGGTGATGCTAATTTAATTTGAATACTGTCAAAATCTCTTATACTCATTAATAAGAGCCTCCTCAATACATTTATTTCAGTTTTTGAAAAACTGGCAAAAACATTTAGTCAAATTATAATTCCGTATTTTTATCCAATTCTATAGCTTCTCCCTCTTTATCATAGAGAGTTACGTCCAATCCTAAGGACTGAAATTCCTTGATTAATACTCTGAATGATTCAGGTGCGTCTGCTTCAGGCATTGCCTGACCTTTTACTATAGCTTCATATGTTTTAGTTCTTCCGCTTATATCGTCAGATTTTACCGTAAGCATTTCCTGTAGTATATTTGACGCTCCGTACGCTTCAAGAGCCCAGACTTCCATTTCTCCAAGTCTTTGTCCTCCAAACTGGGCTTTTCCTCCTAACGGCTGTTGAGTTACAAGTGAATACGGTCCTATTGCCCTTGCGTGCATCTTATCTTCAACAAGGTGATGAAGTTTCAGCATATACATTCTTCCTACGGTTACAGGATTATCAAAAGGCTCTCCTGTTCTACCGTCGATTAATTTTACTTTACCCGTTCTGCTGTAACCTGCTTCTTCAAGGAAGTCTTTTACGTCTTCTTCCTTTGCTCCGTCAAATACAGGTGTAGCAATATATTTCTGTATATCTCCTATGGCAAGCCCCAAGTGAACTTCCAGTACTTGCCCTATGTTCATACGCGAAGGCACTCCTAACGGATTAAGACATACATCTATCGGAGTTCCGTCTTCCAAATGCGGCATATCTTCAATAGGCAATACTCTTGAAACGACACCTTTATTTCCATGTCTCCCTGACATTTTATCGCCGACCATTATTTTTCTTTTTTCTGCTATATACACTCTAACAAGTTTATTTACTCCTGCCTTTAAATCATCTCCATTTTCTTTGGAAAGCACTAACACATCTACAACCGTACCTTTTACTCCATGAGGCAGTCTAAGTGAAGTATCTCTTACATCTTTTGCTTTTTCTCCGAAAATAGCTCTTAACAATTTTTCTTCCGCAGGCGGTTCACTTTCTCCTTTAGGTGTTACTTTTCCTACGAGTATATCATCAGGAGTTACGTGAGCTCCTATTCTTATAATTCCATTTTCATCAAGATTTCTCAATGATTCTTCGGATACATTAGGTATTTCTCTTGTTATTTCCTCATCGCCAAGTTTTGTAGTTCTTGCTTCAATATCAAATTCTTCTATATGTAACGAAGTAAATACATCATCTTTTCTCAATCTTTCGGATATTAAAATCGCGTCCTCGAAATTATATCCTTCCCAAGGCATAAATGCCAACAGTATATTTTTCCCTAATGCAAGGTCTCCTCCCGCAGTCGACGGTCCGTCAGCAATTATATCTCCTTTTTTCACTTTTTCTCCTACATCCGTAATAGGTTTCTGATGTAGACACATTGACTGGTTGGATTTTTCAAAGTTCAATAATCTGTGAACATGTTCTTTACCTGTCTTGTCAGTTATTATTATTTTATTTGCATCGACATATGTTATTTTTCCACTTACTTTTGCTGTTATTACTGCTCCCGAGTCTATCGCAACTTTTCTTTCAAGCCCTGTTCCTACAAAAGGAGCTTCCGTTTTCAGTAAAGGTACCGCCTGACGTTGCATATTCGATCCCATTAATGCCCTGTTGGCGTCATCGTGTTCAAGGAAAGGTATCAATCCCGCAGATACTGATACAAGCTGTTTAGGAGATACATCCAGTAAATCAACTTTGGATTTATCAATGTGTACTATTTCCTCACCATATCTGCATACAACTTCATCAGTGAGGAAGTTTCCGTCTTCATCTATAAGAGAGTCTCCCTGTGCTATAAACAGTCCTTCTTCTTCATCTGCTCCAAGATATTCTATATCATTAAAATTCGCTTTTCCGTTTTTGATTTTTACAAATGGAGTTTCTATAAATCCGTATTTATTAACTTTTCCATAAGTAGATAACGAACCTATCAATCCTATATTCGGTCCTTCCGGCGTTTCTATAGGACAAATTCTTCCATAGTGAGAATTATGGACATCCCGCACTTCAAATCCTGCCCTTTCCCTTGAAAGTCCTCCGGGACCAAGAGCAGATATTCTTCTTTTATGTGTCAGTTCTGCAAGAGGATTTGACTGGTCCATAAACTGGGACAGCTGTCCGCTTCCAAAAAATTCTAAAATTAGAGCATTTAAAGGTTTGGTATTTAAAAGACTTTGCGGTGTCAATGTAGTAATATCCTGTATAGTCATTTTTTCTTTGACCATTTTAGCCATTTTCAGCATACCGCCTTTTACTTGTATGGAAAGAAGTTCTCCAACTCCTCTTACCCTTCTGTTTGAAAGATTGTCAATATCATCGGTATATCCTTCTCCGTTTACAAGATTTCTGACATAATTTATTGTCTGTAATACATCTTCTTTAGTCAGTATAATTTCATCTTCAGGTAAATCAAGTTTGAGCCTTTTATTTATTTTATATCTTCCTACATTTGCCAAATCATATCTTTGCGGATTAAAAAACATCTGTTTAACGAGAGATCTTGCACTTTCTACAGTTACCAAATCCCCCGGTCTTAATTTTTTAAATACTTCTATAACTGCTTCATCATTTGTTTTTGTGCTGTCATGAATAAGAGAATTAGCTATTATTCTGTCTTCAGGTTTTACTTCCCAGATTTGAATTTTTTCAACTTTATTTTCGATTAATTTTTCAATCACTATATTATCTATAAGTTCTTCCGCTTCAACAACAAACTCTCCCGTATCTTCGTCAAGAATATCTTCTTTATTGAAACTTCCTTCAAGTCTGCTTCTCAGTACATCTTCAAGTTCTTCATTCTTATATTTTTTATATAGAGATTTCAAATCCACTTCTTTTGCTTCAAAAAAATGTTCCATTATTTCAGCGTTATTATTGAAAAAATCAACAGCTTTCAAAAATACTGTGGATAATACTTTCTTTCTTCTATCAATTTTTACATTCAAAATATCATTTTTATCAGTTTCAAATTCCAGCCATGTTCCTTTATAAGGAATTATTTTACCAATAAACACATCTTTACCGGTTTGAATATTTAACTCTTTATTAAATGTAACACCCGGTGATCTATGTAATTGTGATACAACAACTCTTTCAGCTCCGTTAATTACAAACGTTGCCTGCTCGGTCATTAAAGGTATATCTCCGAAATGTACTAATGTTTCCTGTATTTCCTGTGTTTTTTTATTAGTCAGTTTCAATCTTACTTTTAATTGTCCCGAATAAGTTTTTCCTCTTTTTTTACATTCCAGTTCATCATTCAGAGGTTCGTCGTTATCATGTATCTCATACCATAAATACTCCAGCTTTAATAAACCGTTACTCGATTCAATCGGAAAAATTTCATTGAAAATCCCTTCCAATCCTTTATTTTCTCTTTTTTGAGGCAAAGCTTTAGCCTGCAAAAAATCTTCATAAGAATTTATCTGAAATTCCAAGAAATGAGGCATTTCTCCTCTATCTACTATTTTTCCGAAACTATATCTTTCAATAAGTTTGTTCATTTAAAAAATTCCTCCCTATATCAAAGAACATATTCTTTCATTGAAATTAATTTAATTTAAATTCTAAAAATTAATACAAAAAAGAATAAATTCTGTCATCTTAAACACCTTAAAAACAAAGGCTTACAGCCTTTTCTGCTACTTTATTGGATTTTATAGTGGAAAAAGACACTCTCTCTAAAAGAGTGTCTTTACTATAAATTGTTTTTATTACTATTTCAGTTCTACAGTTGCTCCTGCACCTTCCAATTGTGCTTTTAATGCTTCAGCTTCATCTTTAGGTACACCTTCTTTAACAGCTTTTCCTCCGGCTTCAACTAATTCTTTAGCTTCTTTCAATCCTAATCCTGTAATTCCTCTAACTTCTTTAATTACTGCTAATTTTGCTGCTCCTGCTGATACAAGAATTACATCAAATTCTGATTTTTCTTCAGCTGCTCCTGCTCCTCCTGCTACAGCTCCTCCTGCTACAGCTACAGGCTGTGCAGAAACACCGAATGTTTCTTCAATAGCTTCTACTACTTCTTTTAATTCCAATACTGTCATATTTTTTAAATCTTCTATAAATTGATCTTTATTAAATGCCATTATTTCTATCCTCCTAATTTATATTTTAAATATTTTTTCAAATTTATTCTGAAACTTTCACTGTTTTATTCAGCTTTTGCTTCTAACGGTTCCCCTGCTCCAACTTTATCCGCTAAGTTTGATAATCCTACGGCTAACATTCTTACAGGAGACAACAATCCATATGCTATTTGACCTAACAATTCGTCTCTTGAAGGTAATTTAGCCAATGCTTCAACAGTATTTGTATCAACTCTGTCTCCACTTAACATACCGCCTTTAATGACTAATTTGTCTTTCAGTTTTTTCCCGAAATCAAATACTAATTTGGATGGTGCCACTCCGTCTTCATATCCTATTGCGAAAGATGTAGTACCTTCTAACAAATCATCAAAGTTAGTATCAATACCTACTGATTTTAAAGCTATTTTCATAAGTCTGTTTTTTGCAACAAAATACTCAACTCCTGATTCCCTAGCCTGTTTTCTCAATTCAGTATCTTCATTTACGCTGATTCCTCTATAATCAACAAAAACCATTGCTTTAGCATCTTTTAATTTAGCAGTTAGTTCTTCTACTGCCTTTATTTTTGATTGTGCCGGCAATTTATTCACCTCCTCATATTAAAAACCTCTGAAACAAAAACAATAAGCCCAGAGGTATATATCTAACGAACGTGTAATTTTTATAATTATCATACTA
>CALIJH010000050.1 GCA_938017765.1 uncultured Leptotrichia sp. | reverse complement strand
AAAGCAATAAGAAATATAGTTAAATATCACATAAAAAGAAATTATAATGAAACTATTTTATAAGTTTAAAAAATAGTTTGCTTTAAAAATAATTAATTTATATGATATAGATAGTGAATTGTTTCTAACTATAACAAATTATTTTAAATTTCTCAATATTATATTGAATTTAATAGATGAAGGTATGTATTATACACCTCATAAATATTATATTATATGACTATGTTATGTGAATAAAAAAACTTGAAAATTCCAAAATTTTTTTTAAAATAAAGAGCTAAATTTAAAAAAAGGATATATATTATTAGATAAAAAGTTAGTAAAATTGAATGTTTAAGAGAAATTTTCATAAAATTTTTAATTAGTTTGTATTTTTCATTTTTTTTGGTATAATCTTAATAAAATTATACTAAGAAAATAAAACGAAAAAACTAAGTAATTTAAAATTTACAATAGTATATATAAATTCTGTTATCCAATTCTATTAATAAATCATATAAAATAAGGTTATATTTAAACAGGCAATACATTAAAGTTAATAATATATATAAGATCTTGTTAAATCAGTTGTTTAATTTTTATAATAAATAATTCTTTTGAAAGGGAGTGAAAAAGATGAGTAAT
This sequence comes from uncultured Leptotrichia sp., assembly GCA_938017765.1. Classification (GTDB taxonomy): domain Bacteria; phylum Fusobacteriota; class Fusobacteriia; order Fusobacteriales; family Leptotrichiaceae; genus Pseudoleptotrichia. The sequence goes on along the minus strand of CALIJH010000050.1, from coordinate 6,066 downwards.
AATCTCAAAAAAATGGAGAAAGATTTGAGAGCTTTTGCCAAAAAAAGTAAAAATGTAAAATATACAAAAGGACTACTCTTGAGTTTTCTATTAATGGGAATGCTGTCATTTTCAGATACATTGACATCGCCTCAGGTAAGAAATACGGAAAGTGCGATAAATCAGACAAAAAAAGACCTGAATGCGTCAATAGGCGATATGCGTAACACGTTCAGGAGGACAAAAAAGGAAAACAGTAGACTGCTTAGAAATGCAAATCTTGAGTTGATACAGTTAATGGAACAAGGAGATCAGGTAATAAAAATGCCATGGAATACTTGGCAATGGGGAACGGGTTATACTTATAACAACTGGAGAGGTACATACAAAGGAAAAAATGATAAAAACAGGGAAAATGAAAACAGAATGTTTCAAAGAGCCACAGGAGCGGCAAGGTATTTTCAGAACAGTCTGAATAATAAATACAACCTGACAGAGCTTGACCTTGAAAATACGGCAGAGCCTACAGTGGAAATCACTGTAAGTGCGGGAATAGTGCCTAAAGATGTAAATAAACAGGCACCAAATTTAAATTTACCGCCGATAAATTCACCTGCTTTACCTGCACTGAATGTAAACTTACCGTCTCCGGCACCATTAAATCCGTCACCGGTAAATGTAACTATAAGCCCTGTGGATTTGCCTGCACCTATAGCAAATCCGTTTACGGATTTTGGATTCACTATTAACCGTAATATTGCATATGGACGTACAAATGACGGACCGCTTACTACTGAATGGGCACCCAGAAAATTAAGTATGATATATGGAGGATACAGACCTAATGCGGTAACAGGAGAATTGGAATATACAGATAGACAGGGAGATGATTTAAGAGGGGTGTTGCCTGAAAATCCGCGTTTTCAATCCCTTCTTTATGCTAATGATAAATGGGCTCCTCATGGGTTTGTTTTAAAAGATTTTACAATATACGCTGCAGGTAATGTAGGAGGAGCCGGAAAAACAGAAAATAATAGAGATGGACAAGTAGCTATCCATACAGTATGGAATGGTACTATCGATAACGTAAAAGGATATCTTGGAGGAAGAGCCGCCTTTATTTCCATAGAAACATGGCAGGCAGGAAAAGTAAGACTAAATAATGTTTCGGTAGATATTAGAGGAAATGAAAATACGGTATTTCTTATCTTCCCGTCATCTTATGAGGCGATAAACAGGGTCAATACAGATTACTGGGGAAGAAGACAGCGTGGAGCACTGTTAGGTAAAGTGGATGCGGACTTGAAAACAAGAAAAAATATGGTATATTCATTTGTAGGGGCACAGGGCACATTCAATATAGACAGTCAGGGTACATATAGACTGGAAGGAGCTGAAAACGTTGTACTTTCAGGACTGGGATATGCTGCAAACTATGCAAACCTGCTGAAAAGCAAGACAGGAGTGGGAGTAATAGAACCTGACAACACACGTGAAAACGGAATGACACCGTCATTTAAGCTAAATGTAGCTCCTGAATCTTACGGAGATAAAAATATGATAATGTTCTTCGGAAATGATACTGCCAACGCACCAAACAGATATATATGGGAAGGTAATGCAGGTCATAACTTCTGGGATAAATCCGTAATAGGAATATATCAGGGAGAAATAAGAGCAAAAGGTATTATCGGTAACAAGCTGAACATAGCGGGAGGTACGGAGCAGACAGCTGAAGGAAACCTCGCAGGGGGAGACAATAAATACGTAGAAAATAACGTAGGTATATACTCCACAACAGGACAGCGTCCCGGGATCAAGCCGCAGGAAGATTTAGGAGCAGATCCGTCAGGGGCATGGACTACTCAATATAATTTTGACCCTATACATTCGTTACAGATAAATGACATAGACATACAGTTTGGAAAATACTCAAGAAACGGAGTTATGCTCGCTGCGGGTGACGGAACTATAATGGATGTGGCACGTACACAGAACAGTCATCATACAAATGCAAACTCGGATGAAACGGGAAATACTACCGTACCTATAAAGACTACTACTTTAAAAGATTATTTAGGTACTGCTACTTCTATCAAAATTACTGATGATGATAACGCAAACGAAGCTGCGACAGGGACTATCATTGCATATTCCGCAGGAAAATGGAATAAAAATAAAAATCTGACTATGTCATCAGCCACACAGGCAGCTCTTGACGGTAAGGCAAGTGAGGTAAATATAGGTGTAGACGTCTTGCTTTCAGGAAGATATAAACATTTTGTATACAGAGATCCGAGCGGAAACATCACGAGCGAATTTGACTCTTATCCTATCGCTTATGCAGCGGTAGACGGAGGAAAAATTACCGCTGAAAAGAAAACTGACGTAAAAGGGTATAAGTCAATAGTGGCTTACGCTAAAGGAGACAGTAGCGTAAAAACTGTAGGTGCAGTTACAGCAACGGAAGAATGGGCAGATACAACTAATGCCGAGGTTAAAAAATCTCTGTTTGAAAACATAGGAGCATATGCTCTGACAACTGCTACAGGACAGACAGCCAAAGTAGAAATGGCGGATAATCTCAAAATAAACGGTATAGCTGCCATAGCTAAAGGAGAAAACTCACAGGTAACATTGAGCGGGTCAAACAATATCATAAATACAGGACCAAATGGTGCCTTATACGCTGACAAAGGAACTATAAACTTTGGCGGAGGAACTATTACAAATAAAAATAATGCTGCGGCACGTGGACTGGCAGCAACGGAAAATGACCATATAAATACTGCACCGTTTTATGCAAAAGAAGGAAAAATAATATTTAACGGTGCAACGACAATCGAAATGCATGACGGGATACTGGTTTACGGTGCGAAAAATGACTATACGGCAGGTACGGGAGGCTCAAACAGATATCAGGGTATGAGCAACATAACTGTACAGCTGAGAAGTAGTAATATCAACTTAGGTATATTCAAAGGACTGAGAGGTTCTGAAAAAGTAGTATGGACAGGAAACAGCGGTATGGCGACATATCTTGCAGGATTACAGAATTTTCACCATATGAATATTGTTACTAATAATAACAAGTTCAAGAGTACTCTTATGGAAGGTGAACTGGATGTAAATGCCGATGTAAATCTGAATGATGCCAATGATAGATTTAATGAAATCCTTATGGAAAGAGAAAAAGTAACAATAAACGCAGGAAAAACAGTTACAGGAAACGGTAAAGGTCTTTCAATGGGTTCAAATTCGGATGCTGCGTCAAATACTGAATCAGGATTTATAAATAAAGGTACTGTAAATGTTACAGGCGGTACATCTTCAGCAGGAGTAGCGGGAATAAATGTCAGCTACGGACAAATAGTCAATGAAGGAAATGTAAACGTAGATAACGGTGCAGGACTGAACGGTGCAAACGGAAGTGAAATTATAAATAACGGAACCGTAACTTTATCAGGTGCGGGAGCAGGTATCGCGGGAGTAAGTAAAGGTACCGTAACTTACGGTAATAAGAAAATCTCCATAACAAATAACGGAACTGTAACAGGAGGAGACAACTCTATTGGAATATTTGCCAACAGTAATGACGGAGCAGCACAGGGAGATATAACGGTAAATAACACAGGTAGAGTGTCCACGGGAAATAGTGGTGTAGGTATAGCAGTAAAAGGAAGCAACGGAGGTATCATAAACGTATCAGGAACAGGTAACGACGATATTACTGTAGGCTCAAATGGAATAGGTGTTTACGCTGAAAGAAGTATTATCAATCTGAATACCGACTACGGTTTTGATACTAAAGAAAACGGTGTAGGAGTTTATGCAGGCGGTGGCACTGTAATCAACGGTTCAGGAACTCTGAACTATAAATATTCGGGAGCGAATAACGGTACAGGTATCGCAATATTGACTGATACACCTAACACTGAAAATAACGCAAAAATAAATCTGAATAACAGTACAAATACTACAGGCGGTATGGTAGGAATATATACTAAAGGCGGTGGACTGTTTACAAATAAAGGAAATATCACGGGTTCGGGAGCATTCAGTGAAGTCGGGATAATGTCTGAAAATACTGATATAGAAAACAGAAATCCGATAACATTGTCAGGAAATCCTGCAAGTTTAAACAATGCCAATGTAGGAATATACACAAAAACGGATAATGCAGTAAGAAACTTGAGCAATATTTCAGTAGGAAACAATTCCATAGGTATATACGGTTACGGTGTAAACAATACAGGAAGTATCTCGACAGGAAATAACGGTATGGGAGTATTCTCGCAAGGAGGAAACGTAACACTGGGAGGAAATATCACTGTTGGAAATAATCAGTCTGTAGGATTGTTCTCAAACGGAACAAATCAGACAATAAACAGTACAGCTGATTTAAATATCGGCGACAGTTCATACGGATTTGTAGTACGTGGAAACGGAACACAGCTGGATATAAATGACGCTAACGGTACTACACTCGGTACAGACGCAGTATTTGCCTATGTAGCAGATAACAGCTCAAATGTGGTAAACCATACAAATCTGACTGCTACAGGCGGTAAAAACTATGGACTTTATACAAGTGGAACTACGAAGAACTTAGCAAATATTGACTTTGGATCAACTCAAGGAAACGTAGGTATTTACGCTGTGTCAGGTTACGCTCAAAATGGAGACCCGACAATGGGAATACATCCTACAATAAAAGTAGGAGGTTCTGACCTGATTTCCGACCCAAGTACATCATATTACGGAATAGGAATGGCGGCAGGTTATCTGGATAGAAGCAGCGGTACCGTTGAAAACTTTGGAACAATACAGGTAACAGGCGATGAAAGTATAGGAATGTATGCCAGCGGTTCAGGTTCGAGGGCAATAAATAGAGGAACAATCGAACTAAGTGGTAAAAAGACAGTGGGAATGTACCTTGATAATAATGCCGTGGGAGAAAATTACGGTGTGATTAAAACTGTACCTAATCCACAAAATACGGGTATCGTAGGTGTAGTCGCATTCAATGGTTCCGTTCTGAAAAATTACGGACAGATAATCATCAATGCTCCTGACAGTGTTGGAGTTTATTATAAAGGAGGTTCTCTTGAAGAACATCCTGGAAGTAGCATTACTGTATCAGGTGATAATTCTGAAAGAACAAGAACTACGGTTCTAACTTCTACAAGAAAAACTGTCAGAGGACTGGAAATCTATACTCCGGGAGGAGGAAATACAGTAGGAACAATTACAAGACTGGGTAATGTAGTTACTCCGACGACAGTAGATACTACGGTAAATTCTCCTGACGCTACACAGGTAACTGTAGGAAATACAGTACTGAATATAGCCGATTACGACATTCATACACCTAATCTTGGAGGAGGACAGGCGGAAATCGGAATGTACGTAGATACTTCAGGGGTAAGATTTACAAATCCTATACGTGGAATTGAGCATTTGACAGGACTAAAAAGGGTGAATCTGATTTTCGGAGTGGAAGCTACGAGATATTCAAACAGCAAAGATATAGAAATAGGACAGAATATTCTGGCTCCATACAATGAGGCGATACTGGAAGTGAGCCGTAGAAGCTCAGGAGGAGAAATCAAGTGGACTCCTAAAGCAAGCAGTTTGACATGGATGGCAACACCTACACAAAATACGAACTATACTTTTGCAAGATTATACTTGTCGAAAATACCTTATACTTCATTCGCTAAAGAGCAGAATACATATAACTTTATGGACGGTCTTGAACAAAGATACGGAGTAGAAAACATGCAGAGCAGGGAATGGAAAATCTTTACTAAGTTAAATGATTTAGGTAAGGGAGAAGGTCATATTCTGGCACAGGCTGTGGATGAAATGAAAGGTCATCAATATGCAAATACGCAGAGAAGACTGTTTGCAACAAATGAAATCCTGAATAAAGAAATTGACAAGCTGAATAGAAATTGGTCAACACTATCCAAAAAAGCCAACAAGATTACGACATTTGGTGCAAAAGGTGAATATAACAGTGATACGGCAGGTATTATAGACTATACAAATAATGCTTACGGTGTGGCTTATGTTCATGAAGAT